>JBGPEV010000059.1:0-9341 GCA_041482995.1 bacterium
ATTTGTATCATCGGCCCTATTCAAAGGAAAGAGGTCCGTCTCTCCATGGTCTGTGATTCAAAATTTCGATTTTAATTCAATAATATAAGAAGCTTAGCCGGTCGGCCGGGAGGCGCTTGGCGGCCCGCGGTCTGCCTGTGTGGGGTGGCCCGGTGGGGCAGGTTCGCGTAACATCGAAAGTTTCCGCCAACGGATAACCATGCTCCGAACGGTGAGAATCCGATCCCATCCCTGCTGTGCGGGCGGCTTGCATGATAGGATGGAAGTGCCTTCGGAGGCCGTCAATACGGCGCTTTGTACCGGAGTTCGCGGCTCGGGGCTGGACATCCGTATCGCCCGGTGAAACACCGGGCGACGCGTTGCGCCCATGACGGGCGCGGTGCCCTCGAATCGGGAAGTGGCGGTGCGGAGGAGGGCACGGAGCATGACGACTGCGCGATCCACCCGGCTGACCCAAAGTCTGTTGCAGCGCTTGGCGTCGATCCGCGAGGAGTTTTCCACGGCCGAACGGGACTACGGCCCCGCCCTGGACGTCCTGCCCGCGGCCACCCGGGATTGCGCCCGCAACCTGGTGGACTACGTGGCCCTGCGCCGGCACGACCTGCGGGCCGTCCAGCGCTGGCTCCATTCCCTCGGCGTATCCTCCCTGGGGCATACCGAATCCCACGTGCGCGCTGGGCTGGACGTGGTGCTGGCCCTGCTCGGTCAGGTGGTGCAATCCGACGGTTCGCCCGCCTTGAACGTGCAACAGCGGGCCATGCGCCGCAGCCGGGTGCACCTGAAACGCCGCACCGTCGCGCTGCTGGGGGTGCGCTCCCACAAACGCGAGGTGCGCATCATGGTCACGATGCCTTCCGAGGCGGCCAGCGACCCCCAATTGGTGCGCGGTCTGTTGGACGCGGGCATGGACTGCATGCGCATCAACTGCGCTCACGATGGCCCGCCGGCCTGGCAGGCCATGATTGACCACCTGCGCCTGGCCCAGGACGAACTGCACCGGCCCTGCCGGGTGCTGATGGACCTGGCCGGACCCAAACTCCGCACCGGCCCCGTGGCGGGCGGGCCCGCCGTGCGGCGCTGGCGGCCCCAGCGCGACGCCTTTGGCCGCGAGACCGCTCCCGCGCGCGTGACCCTGGTGCCCGAGGGCACGCCGGCGCCCTACGGCAACAGCGGCGATGTGACCCTCCCCGTGCCCCCGCAAGCCCTGGCCGCCCTGCAGGTGGGCGACCTGCTGCACGGGAACGATAGCCGGGACAAGGCCCGCGAACTGACCGTGGTCAGCATCACGGGCGGCATGGCGGTGTGCGAGGCGTGGAAAACGGCCTACGTCACGCCCGGAACCGGGTTGATTCGCGATCGCGACGGGTTCTCTTTCCCGCTGGGGGATTTCACCGGGCGGCCGGGGCGTATTGCGCTGCAGGCGGGGGACTTGCTGGTGCTGGACAACCGCGCGGACTGGCCCGGCACGCCGGCGGTGCGGGACGGCGAGGGCAACCTGCTGCGCCCGGCCCGCATCCCGTTCACGCTCCCCCAACTATTCGGCCAGATCAAACCCGGGCACCCGGTGTTCTTCGACGACGGCAAGATCGCCGCGGTGGTGGATGCCACCGACCGCGCCGCCCTCACGTTGCGCATCACCCAGACCCGGCCCGGCGGGGCCTACCTGCAAGCGGACAAGGGAGTGAACCTGCCGGAAAGCCAGTTCACCCTGCCGGCCTTGAGCGAGAAGGACCGGGAGCATTTGGCCTTCGCCATTGGGCATGCCGACCTGGTGGGGCTCTCCTTCGTCCGCACGGCCAAGGACGTGGAGGCGCTCTTCGACGCGCTGAAGGAAGGCAACGGCAAGCACCTGGGCGTGATCCTCAAGATCGAAACCCGCCAGGGCGTGATGAACCTGCCCGATCTGCTGCTCACCGCCCTGCGGCACGACCGCGTCGGCGTGATGATCGCCCGCGGCGATCTCGCCATTGAGTGCGACTTCCGGCGCATGGCCGAGTTGCAGGAGGAGATCCTCTGGTTTTGCGAAGCGGCGCACGTGCCGGTGATCTGGGCCACCGAAGTGCTCGAGCGGCTGGCCAAGACTGGCATGCCCACGCGGGCGGAGATTACCGACGCCGCCATGGCCGAGCGCGCCGAGTGCGTGATGCTGAACAAGGGCCCCTTCATCACCCAAGCGATCCGCGTCTTGGACGATATTCTCAAGCGGATGTCCGGGCACCAGCACAAGAAAATGGCGCGGCTGCGGCCCCTGCGGCTGGCCAACCTGACCAAGCCTCCGCGCAACGCCGTGCCGCCGCCCGCACCGCCCGCGCAAACGGCGCCACCGGCGCCCCGGACGGCCCCGCCCGCCCGGCCCGCACCCTAGGGCGCCGTGATGGCCGCGCCGCTCCGTCAACGCCCGGCGCGTGCCGCCGCGGTCCCGGTGCGCCCGGTAGGCGCGCAGTCCGTGGTGGTCGCCGCGGCGGCAGACGTGGTGGCCAGGGCGCGCCGGGCGACGGCGGAGCCCCGCGGCAGCGCGGAGGCGCGCCTGCACCGGATCCGGGTGGCCGTCAAGCGCCTGCGCTCCTATTGGCGGCTGGCGATGCCCCACCTGCCCGCGGAGGCCGCCGGGGCGGAGCGGGACCGCCTGCGCGCCGTCGCGGCGGCGCTCGCCCCCTATCGCGATGCGGACGTCGCCGGCGCGATCGTCGCCACCCTGCTCGGCAAAACCCGCGGCCCGGGCGCCCGCGCCGTCCTGCGGCACTGGGCCGAGGGGCGCCGGACCCTGGCCGGGCCGGAGACCGCCCGCCAGCGCGCCCTGCGCGGCGCCGTGCGCCAGTTGCTCGCCGTGCCCGTGCGGCTGGCCGAGCCGCCGGCGCTTCCCGCGGGCTGGGACTGGCTGGAGCCCGGCCTGCGGCGCGCCTTTCAGCGCGGACGGCGCTGCTACCAGGCCTGCGTGAAGGGCGGCAGCGACGAGGCGTTTCACGCGTGGCGGCGGCGCGTCAAGGACCTCCAGTACTTCACGGAACTGCTGCGCTTCCTCGCCCCGCACCGCATGGGCCAGCGCCTCAAGCGCATCGAGCGCATCGCGGACGCCCTGGGCGATGCCCATGACCTGGTCGAATTGCGCAATGGCCTCTCCGCCGCTCCGCCCCAGCGGGCGGCACGGCACGGCCGGCGGGCCACCCGCCCGCGGCCGGCCCTGGGCGGCGCGTTGCGGCGCCGGCTGGAGCACCGCATCGCCTTGCATTACCGCGCGGCCCTGCGGGCGGCGCGGCCGCTCTTTGCCCCCACGGTCCCGCGCTGGTTGCTCTCCCAGCGCGCCGCCTGGGAGCGTTGGGAACACCGGCAGCGCAAGTCCCGGCCGATTGCCGGCGGCGTGAAAAATTGACTTGATGCATGGCGTCCCGGCGCGCCGAATGCCAGAATGGGGTCGCATTCATGCGATCGAACCACCGCAGGAGACCCTCATGTTCGAGACCGCCGAGGTCGGCAACCGCATCGAGAAGGCCGACTATGTGGAACTTTCCGCCCAGGCCCGCTCCGCCCTGTTGGAAGCGCAGACCAAGCTGGCGTCCTCGGACACGGCCATCGTGGTGATCGTGGGCGGCGTGGAGGGGGCCGGAAAGCGCGAGACGGTCAATCTGCTGATGGAATGGCTCGATGCGCGCGGCGTGCAGGTGCATACCCTGATGGGGGAGACAGGCGAAGAGCACTCCCATCCCCCCTACTGGCGTTTCTGGCGCGCCCTGCCGCCGAAGGGAAAGCTCGCCATCATGTTCGGCTCCTGGTACAGCCAGCCCATCGTCGACTACGTGTTCCACACCATCGATCAGGTGGAGCTGGACCGGCAGTTGCGCCGCATCACCGACTTCGAGCTCATGCTCGCCAATGAAGGGGTGGTGCTGGTGAAGTTCTGGATGCACATGGCCAAGGACGCGCTGGAAAAGCGCCTCAAGCGGCTGAGCAAGGACAAGGCTACCGCCTGGCGGGTGACCGATCTCACCTGGAAGTTCGTCAAGAAATACGACAAGTTTCGCCGCGTCTCGGAGGCGTGCGTGCGGGCCTCCCACACGGGCTTCGCCCCCTGGCACATCGTGGAGGCCACGGACGATCGCTATCGCAACGTCACCGTCGCCAATACGATCACCCAGACCATCGACGCCGCCCTGAAGGCCGATGCGCAACGCAAGGCCAACCGCAAGTTGGCGCCGGACCTGGCCGTGCCCAAGCCGGTCAACATCCTGCGCAGCCTGGACCTCACGGTAACGCTTTCGGCGGAGCAGTACGCCAAGGAATTGCGCAGCGAGCAGGCGCGGGTGAACGTGCTCACCCAGTCCCTGTTCGAGGCCAAGCGCTCGATGATCCTGGTTTTCGAGGGACCCGACGCCGCGGGCAAGGGCGGCACGATCCGCCGCCTCACCGAGGCCATGGACGCCCGGGACTACCGGGTCACCTCCGTGGCCGCGCCCACGGACGAGGAGCGGGCGCACCCCTACCTGTGGCGCTTCTGGCGCGACCTGCCCGCCCAGGGCCGCGTCACCATCTATGACCGTTCCTGGTACGGCCGCGTGCTGGTCGAGCGCATCGAGGGCTTTTGCGCGGCGGAAGACTGGCAGCGGGCCTATGTGGAGATCAACGCCTTCGAGGAGCAATTGACCGAAGCCGGCGTGCTGGTGCTCAAGTTCTGGCTGGCCATTTCCGCGGAAGAGCAGTTTTCGCGCTTCAAGGATCGCGAATTCACCCCCTATAAGCAGTACAAGCTGACCGAGGAAGACTGGCGCAACCGGGCCAAGTGGGACGCCTATGAGGCGGCGGCGTGCGACATGGTGCAGTATACCGGCACCGAGCAGTCCCCCTGGGTGCTCGTGGAAGCAGTGGACAAGAACTGGGCCCGCATCAAGGTGCTCAAGACCGTCTGCAACCACCTGGAGCGGGCTCTCGGCAAAGCCGCCAAGAAGCGCGTCAAGGCGCTGGGCTAGCTGCCCGGGAAAGCACTGCATCCACAGATTTCACGGATTGCACAGATTTTTCCCGGTGGCCCGATCGATCGCGGCCATGACCGCGGTGGAGCGTCTCAGCGGCAGTAGTTCAAATCTGTGAAATCTGTGAAATCCGTGGATGGCGATTTCTTTGTTTGCCGCTACTTGGCCGCCGTCACCATGATTTCCACGTGCAGTTCGGGATTGGCCAGGGCCGCACCCACCGTGGCGCGGGCGGGGGTGTTGGCGGGGTCCACCCACGCGTCCCACGCGGCGTTCATGGCCTGGAAGTTCCGCATGTCCGGCAGGAAGATCAGCGCCGTGAGCAGCTTGGCCTTGCTGGTGCCCGCCTGGGCGAGCAGCTTGTCGACCTTGCGCAGCACCTCCTCCGCTTGCCCTTTCACGTCCGCCTTGGCGTTGTCCGCGATGATCCCCGCCAGGTAGACCCGGTCTCCATCGACGACACACTGGCTGAGCCGCTTGCCCGGCTCGATGCGCTGAATGGTCATGCAACCCTCCGAGAAGCGTGAACGGCCGGCGCGGTTTAGACGGATGGCCGGACCGCTGGAAAGAAGAATGGGACGCGGCCCGGGGTGCTGGCAAGCAAATTCCGCCCGCCCGCGGCCCGGCCGGGGTCAAGGCAAGGGCGGTTCCTTCCACTACCGGATCCGCGTTGCCTCAGCCGAGCGGGCGGTACATGATGAAATTGAGCCGGCAGCCCGCCGGGCGGGCTGCCTAAAGCGTTGCTGTTCTTCCCCGCTAAACGGAGGCGCCGGGTGCCTAAGTTTTCCAAAGTGCTGGTCGTGACCGACCTGTCGGAAGCCTCCAACCGCTCCGTGAGGTTTGCCTACGCGCTCGTCGACGAGGGCGGCGAAGTCCACCTGCTGCACCTGTTGGAGCAAGAGTCCGATCCCAGTCCGCTCTATGCGCACTACTCTCCGGACAGCTTCAATCTGCCGGAGGAGCGGGCCAAGGCCCAGGCGGCCGTGGAGACCCAGTTGCGGAAACTCGTTCCGCCGGAGGCGGCTGCCCGCCGCATCACGACCCAGGTTGCCGCCACTGTTCATCCGGAGATTGCCCCCGGGATCGTGAGCGAGGCCAAAGCCAGGAAGGTGGACGTGATTGTCATGAGCACGCACGGCCGCACCGGGCTTAAACACCTGGTGCTGGGCTCCGTCTGCGAGCGGGTTTTGCCGCTCAGCCCCGTGCCGGTGCTGGTCGTGCCCTACCCGAAATAGCCCCCCCCCGCCCGCTCCCTGCCCGCCCCGGCGCGGGAGACGGTCAGGGGGTCACGGTGCAGAATGCAGACGGATCGCCGTCGAGGATGCTGCCGGTGAAGCTGCAGCCGATCGGTCCGTTCAAGACCTCGATCAGGCCGCCGGCGTTGTTGACCG
The DNA here is from genome assembly GCA_041482995.1 of bacterium. Classification (GTDB taxonomy): domain Bacteria; phylum SAR324; class SAR324; order SAR324; family JACQKK01; genus JBGPEV01. The sequence goes on from JBGPEV010000059.1 coordinate 6,356, forward strand.
CCGTCGTCCCGGTCACGTCGATCACGGCATTCACGCCCGATTTCTTGCTGAAGGAAAACGCCTTCGACGCGTTGTGGTGGATGTTCGCGTTCTCGATGGTGATCGTGCTGGCCGTGGCGTGATCCCACACGGAGATCATCCCGTGGGGGCCATACGCCACGGGAGCGAGCGCGCTGTCGTGAATGGTGACGTTGCGCAGCGTGAAGTTACCCGTGTTTTGCAGCATGAGAATGCCGTTCCCGAACGTGTTGGACCCGTCCGGTGCGCTGCTGCCGGTGCCGGCCGCGCCGCTGCGGCTGGCGTAGATGGTCAGCCCATCGATCAGGCCGCCATTGGACTTGAAGATTTCGACGAACGCCCGCGGACTGTTCGAGCCGAACATGCACGTCGTGTTGGTCGTATCGTCCGCGTTGCAGGTGATGGGACCGGCATTCTCGTCACCCACGCCGATGATCACGTTGCGGACGGTGATGTTGGTGACGCCCGTCAACTGCAAGCCCTTCTTGAAGCAGCGGTAGGCCTGCACGTTCTCGATCAGGCAGTCCGTGCAGTCCCGCAAGTTGATGCAGTCGTCCGTCACGGCATCGTGGAGCACCAGGTTTCTCAGCACCACGCCGGAAGTGGCCCCGCCCGGCTGGGTGATCAGGTCCACCTGCCCGCTCACCACATTGATGCCGTCCAGCGTCACGTTGCTGCCGCTCACCTCCACGATATTCGAGATCAACTGGCCGGTGGCCGGGTCGATGACGTTGGAGCCGTCCAACGTGATGGTCCCGCTGGGCGAGACGACGATGTTCACGTCGCTGCGGCTGATGATCAGCGGCACCGACAACGCCAATGGATTATTGGGATCTCCCGTCATCGTGACGTTGAGCGGTCCAGCAGTGGTCAGACTCCCGTCCAACAAGCCCTGCAGCGTGCTGATCGCGTCGGCGATCTGGGTGGAGTCCAGGTTATTCAGGTCGACCCCAACCACAGTGGAGCCATCGGGCTGCACCGTTTGGGTGACTCCCGGGACGAGGACTTCGGACGCCGCCGCCGTCGTGAAGCTCCATACGGTGGCCGCCAGCGGATTGCCGGCGAGGTCCGTAATTCCAGAGGTCAACGTCGCCGTGTAGACCGTGGTGGTCGCCAGCGCGCCGGCGAGAGCCAAGGTCGCCTTCTGGTTGGCCGCATCGTAGGTGACGGTCCCGCCAACCGACCCGCTGCCGCCGGAGAGTTGGAACGTGGCGGCAGTGACGGTGTCGGCGCTCAGGGCCTCGCTGAACGTCGCGGTGACGATGGCCAGCCCGGCGGAAATCCCCGTGACGCCGTCCGCGGGGGTCGTGACGAGAACCGTTGGCGGAGTCACATCGGGCGCCGGAGTCGTCGTGAACTGCCACGAGACGTTCGAACCGAGCGGATTGCCCGCCAAGTCTTGGATGGTCCCGCTCAGCGTGGCGGTATACGTCACGCCGTTCGCCAAGCCGGCCGTTGGGGTAAACGTGGCCGTGTTGGTGAGGGCATTGTAGCCGACGGTGCCCGCAACGTTGCCGGCATTCACCAGGAACGTGGCGGTGGTCACGGTTTGGGCATTCACCGGCTCGCTGAACAGCGCCGTAATCGGCGCATCCAGCGCGATTCCGCTGGTGCCCGCGGCCGGACTGGTGCTGATCACCGACGGCGGGGTCGAGTCGGGCAGTGCCGTCGTGGTGAAGCTTGACGTGAAGGTGGTGAGCGTATTGCCCGACAGGTCCTGAATGCCCGTGCCGAGGCTGACGGTGTACGTCGTCAGGTACGAAAGTGACGCCGCGGGCGTGAACGTCGCGGTCTTCGTCAGGGCATTGTAGGCCACGGTGCCGGGAAACGGCGAGCCGCCATCGCTCACCTGAAATGTGTTCGCATCGAGTGGGCTGATCGACACGGCCTCATTGAACGTGACCTGAATCGTCGAACCGACCGGGACGCCGGTGTCCGCATTCCCCGGGACGATCGCCGTCACGTGCGGCGGCGTGAGATCGGCGGCGGCCGCCGTCGAGAAACCGGACTGATGAGGAACCAGGGTCAGACCCGCGGAGTTCACGATGCCGGACGTCAAATTGACGGTGTACGCCGTGTCCGCCGCCAACGGGGCGGCCGGTGTCAGCACGGCCGTGAGATTGCCGTCGTAGGCCACCGAGGCCGCCACGGGACTGCCCCCGGCGGTGGGCGCAAGCGTGAAGGTGGCCGTCGTGACCGAGGCGGGGGTGACCGGCGCGCTGAAGGTCACGGTCACGGTCGTGAAGACGGGAACCCCCGCGCTGCCGTTGGCGGGCGAAACGCTATTGACCGTGGGCTGGATCGCCGGCGGGGGAATGACTACGGGCGCCGCCGTCGTGAAGCTCCAGGAGGCGGCCGACAGCGGATTGCCGCCAAGGTCCGTGATGCCAGAGGTCAACGTCGCGGTGTAGACCGTGCTGGCACTCAATGCGGCGGGGGCGAAGGTTGCCTTCTGGTTGGCCGCATCGTAGGTGACGGTCCCGCCAACCGGCGTGCTGCCGGCGGAGAGTTGGAACGTGGCGGCATTGACGGTGCCGGCACTCAAAGCCTCGCTGAACGTGGCCGTCACCGTGGCCAGCCCGGTGGAGACGTCCGTGGCGCCGTTCGCGGGGGTCGTGGATACCACCGTTGGCGCAAGCACATCGGCCGGCGCCGCCGTCGTGAAGGTCCAGAAGGCGGCCGACAGCGGATTGCCGGCCAGGTCCGTGATTCCGGAGGTCAACGTCGCGGTGTAGACCGTGCTGGGCGCCAGCGAACTGGCGATGGTGAAGATCGCTTTCTGGTTGGCCGCATCGTAGGTGGCGGTCCCGCCAACCGGCCCGCTGCCGTTGGAGAGTTGGAACGTGGCGGCATTGACGGTGCCGGCGCTCAAAGACTAGCACAACCCGGACCTCACCTAGCCAAACCAGGCGGAGAAGTCCGGGGAGCCCTTCGCAGGGATCGTGGATACCACCGTTGGCGCAAGCAC
>JBGPEV010000060.1:0-9335 GCA_041482995.1 bacterium
ACGACGCGGCCCAGCGCGTCCTCCAGGCGCACGTACTCCTCGCCGATCGGCTGCGGCCGCACCGCTTCGCGAAAGATGCGGTGCGCCTCCTCCGCCGTCACCACCGTCAGGAATTGCTCTTGCTTCACCGTTCGTCTCCAGTCCAGTTATCCTGACGCGCGTTTCCGGTCGGATCGCGCGCCACCCAGCTTGCTCACCACCTTGCGGATGGCCGACTCGTCAACGAGCTGGTCGGTCGCGTATTTGTGCAGGATGCTCGCGATCAGCGTCTGGTACGGAATCCCTTCCCGCGCCGCCTTGCGCCGGATCAGGGCAACCACGCCCGGATTCAGGCGCAGGTTGACCCGGGCCCCTTTGATGGTTCTCGCGGCCGCCTTCACGAATTCAACACGCAGCCTCTCGCTTTCCTTCTTGGGAACTGGCTTCCATTCCCCGCGCTCAAGCTCGGCTTCTATCCGGCGCTCATAGGGGGTGAGGTTGAAAACTGGCTTTCGTTTCACGGCTGGATACCTCCGAATCGCTTTTGCATCGCCCGGGATGGATAGACGGTGATCATGATTCCGATCTCCCCTTCCATCCGATACGGAACCGCGTGGGCGTAGCCCTCGATCATGACGACCATAATCTTCTGGCCGGGATACCTTGCGCTGTCTTCGGACCCCCTGTATCCGCCCGCGAGCAGAGCGTCCATTACATCATTGAAGGACGGCCGGCCGGAGCGCTGCAGCAGTGCATTTTTCTCGGGATTCCAATCCCAGTATTGCACATGCGGCACCAATGACAATGTGTGCACAATGTCACCTAATCGTACATCCACACGTCCACCGCCTCGCCCTCCGCAAAGCCCTCGGAATCCTGGTCGATCACGACAAATCCGCCGGCCTTGGTGGTGGAACTGAGCAGGGACGCGCCGCTGGTGGCGAGCAGCAGAGCCCGGCCATTCTCCACCCGCACGCGAGCGTAGTCCACGCGGCCGATTTGTGAGCTGATCTTGTCCCGCAGCACCAGGCGCTCCTTGCGGTAGGGCCAGGCGTCGTTCAGGCCCGCCATGCGGCGCAGGGCCAGCCCGACGAAGAAGTCGTAGGCCGCCAGGCAGGACACCGGGTTGCCGGGCAGCAGGAACACGGGGCGGCCGGCCACCCAACCGAACCCCGTCGGCGCGCTGGGGCGCATGGCGATGCCGTGCACCAGCAACTCGCCGCATTCCTCGATCAACGTCGGCGCGTGATCTTCGACGCCCACGGAGGTGCCGCCGGTGGTCATCAACAGGTCGCCCGGCGCGTGCAGCAGGGCGTCGCGGATCACCTCCCGGTCGTCGCGCAGGTGGCGGATCTCGGCGATGGCGCCGCCGTCGCGCTCGGCCAGGGTGCGCAGCATGACCGAGTTGGAGTCCACGATCATCGCGCCGTGTGGCTTCTCCCCCGGCTTGAGCAATTCATTGCCCGTGATGAGCAGGGTGACCCGCGGCTTGCGGCGCACGGGAATCTCACCCACGCCGATGGAGGCGAGCACGCCCAGGTCCTGCGGGCGCAACTTGCGCAGGGCTGGAAACACGGTGGAGCCGGCCTGGATGTCCTCGCCGATGCGTCCCGTGTGCTTGCGGGGGGTCACCGCTTCCGTGGCGGTCATCAGGCCGGCGGCCTCCTGCGTGTACTCGGCCATCAGCACCGCGTCCGCGCCTTCGGGCAGCGGCGCGCCGGTCATGATGCGCACCGCCTCGCCCGGGCCCACGGCGCCCGAGAACGTCCGGCCGGGCGTCACCTCGCCGATCACCTTGAACGTGAGCGGATGGTACGGCCCCGCCCCGAAGGTTTCCTCGCTGCGCACCGCGTAGCCATCCATGGCGGAACGAATGAAACCCGGGACGTTCACTTCGGCGACGACCGGCTCGGCCAGCACCCGGCCCGCCGCCTCCGCCAACGGCAGGCGCTCGCTGCCTTCCAAACCCGCGCCCGCCTTGGGCACCCGTTCGCGGATCAGGGCGAGGAAGCGCGAGACCTCCATCCGCTGCTGGAAGCCCCGCATCCGCACGTCCGGCTGTCCACCCATGCAACCCTCGGAAATGACACGGCTTTGGCAACGGTCCGCCCTGCCCAAAAACGATAACGTCCCCACCCCACCCCGTCAAGGAAACCGCAGGGGAACCCCATTCACGGATATCACGGATTGCACAGATTTCTTCTTGCCAAGGAGGAAGATCGAAACCTTCCACGCGCTATCTGCATCGTGGCTCCGGCGGTTCCATCCGTGTCATCCGTGAAATCCGTGGATGCCGGAGCAGCAACGCCCGCCAGCGGGGGTCGATTCCGCGCTGCGCATGCGCCTTATGGGCCGATGTAAGCGTCCGCCTCGATTTCGACGAGGAGTTCCGGCGCAATCAGACGGCTCACCTCGATCATGCTGGACGCCGGCCGAATGTCCTTGAAAGCTTCGCCATGGGCCTTTCCAATCTTCTCCCAGTCGGCGATGTTCAACACATACACTCTCGTCCTCACGACGTGCGAAAGCGATGCTCCGGCCTTGACCAGAGCGGATTCGATGTTCCGCAAGCATTGGCGAGCTTGGGCAAGGGGATCGCCGATGCCGACGATGCCGCCTTTACCATCTGTCGCGGTGGTTCCAGAGACGTGGATGTAGGGACCCACCTTGACGGCTCTGGAATATCCGACAATCGGTTCCCAAGCGGTACCCGACGAGTAGTTCTCTCTCGGCACGTTTCATCCTTTCCCATTCTGGCGCGGCGTTCGACGTTCACGCAACAAGTTGCGAGGCCGTGCGGCGGGGGATTCAAGTCCCGATCAGGTCGTTCCATTCGCGCGTCCCGACCGTCCTGTCCAGGTAGCTGAACGTGCCTTGGCCGTGCACCTCCCGGGCCGCTTCCAGCAAGCCGGTCATGGCCGCCCGATAGAGCGAGGTGGCGAGGCTGATCCGCCGCACCCCACAGGCGGCCAGGTCGGCCACCGTGAAGGACTTTCCGGGGATGCCGGCCATGAAATTGAACGGCTTGGACAGGGCGGCACAAACCGCGCGCACCGCAGCCAGGTCGGGCAGCCCCGGGGCGAACAGCACGTCCGCCCCAGCCCGTTCGAAGGCTTGCAAACGCTGGATCGTGTCGTGCAGGTCCGGTTTGCCGCGCAGGAAGTTCTCGCTCCGGGCCGTGAGGGTGAACGGAAAGGGCAGGGCCCGCGCGGCCTTTGCCGCCATTGCGACCCGTTCGGTGGCAAGCCCGATATCGAAGAGCGGGCGCTCCGGGTTGCCCGTCGCGTCCTCGATCGAGCAACCGACCAGGCCCACGCCGGCCGCGAGCCGGACCGTTTCGGCCACGGCTGCCGGCGCATCCGCGAACCCTTTCTCCAAGTCGGCGGACACCGGCAGGTCCACCGTTTCCACGATCGAGCGGGCGTGCGCGAGCGCCTCGTCGCGAGTGATCTGGCCGTCGCGCCGCCCGAGGGTACCGGCCGCTGCGCCGCTGGACGTTGCGAGGGCGGCAAAACCCAGCTTGGCCAGCACACGGGCAGACCCCGCGTCCCACGGGTTGGCGATGACGAAGGCCCCCGGACCCTGGTGCAATGCCTGGAAGCCTGCGCCTTTCTCCGCTTGTGTTGCGGTCATGCGTCGCTCCCTGTGCGATTGAGTTACAGCGTCCGTCCGGCCCGCAGTCTGGCGGAGCGCCAAGCGTGCTTGATCGGATGCGCCGCTGCGGCGCGGTGCGCTTATTCAATGGCGAAGACCTGCGTCACCATCCCACTCGCGGTGCGCCGGCCCACACCCACCGCAAGCAGCCGGGTCAGCCAACGATATTTCCGCGCGGCCGTTTCGAATGCAAGCGTGGTGCGGAAATACTATTCCGCCGGATCGACGCCCTTGCCGGCCAATACGCGCCGGCGGACATCGGGCGACATGCCAAGCATGCCGCTGCTGTGCACGAGGATCAGCTCGCCGTCCTCCGCGCGCAGCGTCATGCGGACGTCGAGATGGGACACGCCGTCCCTGCGCGCCAACACCCAATCCCCGCCGCCGGGCAACACCTCGCCTTGCAATCCAGGGCCGGCACAGGACCCGCGCCGAAAATAGAAGATGCGCCGCGTGCCGAACTGAGTTTCTCCCAAGTTTTGGGGATCGTCCAGTTCGGCCCGCAGTTCCAGCAGAAACCGGGAACGGAGCGCGGGCGGCGGACCTGGCGTGACGCGCCCCCGCGGCGTCGTCAGCGGACGACGTAGTGAGCCGCAACCGCAAGCCAGCGGCCCTGCCGCCGAGCATAGACATCAGTATACCAGCCGGCCCCCGCTTGGCCGTTGTCTTTTGTGAAGGTCGTCCGCGCGTGGATGATGCCCAGATCGCCCATCACGCGAATCCGTACGTCGTGGGCTTTGAGATTCGAATATGCCGCAGGACGCGCGATTCGTTCCAGGAACGCCGTCCGATCGGCCAGCGAACCGTCGGGGTTCGTGCTCATGAAGTCCTCCGCCAGGATTCCGAGGTAGCGGCGGACATCTGAATTCTGCGCCGACGCGATGTAGTCCCGGTTTAGCTGCTTCAAGGCGGCGATTTCGGCATCTTGATCGAGCTTTCTGGCTTCCATGGATCGTGCCTCCGTCGTGGATGTGTCCAGTGTCGGTTCCGTGCCAGTCATCTGAGAAATGCCCTCAAACTTCAGCCCCGGGAGACCTGGGCGGCAACGGCAAGCCAACGGCCATCACTCCGCACCCAGATGTCCGTATACCGGCCCGACGCCGCTTGGCCGTCCGGCTTCGTGTAGCTCGTCCGGCCGTGAATGATGGCGGCATCGCCCAGCACGCGGATGCGGACGTCGTGAGCCTCGAAATTCGAAAGCGCCAAGGGCCGGGCGATCTGCTCCAGGAAACCGGCCTTGTCCAGGAGCGATCCGTCCGGATTGGTGTTCAGGAAATCCTCCGCGAGGATCTCCCGGAACCGCCGCGCGTCCGACGTCCGCACGGCATGGATGTAGTCGTCGTTGAGTTTCCGCAGGGCGTCCGTATCGGCATTGTTGGCAACGGTGGTTGCTTGCATCGGTGCAATCTCCCTTGTTGATTTGCTGCTCCCGTCGCCGCAACATCCTAACCAGATTGCTGGTGTAGCAAAAGAGCCGGTTTTCGCGGAATCCATGGTGCCAGAAGTTCCTCTGCGGAGCCGGAAATGCTGCTGATTCTCAAGGAGTCGGACGGGCCGCTCTATCGCCGCATCTATCACGCGCTCAAGTCCGCCATCCGTGCCGGACGGCTGGGCCCGGACGAACGGCTGCCTTCGACCCGCGCGCTGGCCGTGGACCTCGGAGTTTCCCGGAACACGGTGATGCTGGCCTACGAGCAGCTCAGTTCGGAGGGTTATGTGGTGGGCAACCACCGCTCGGCGACGGCGGTGGCCCCCGGAGCACTGCCGCGCACGCCGCCGGCTCCGCCGCGCGCCGTGGGCTGGCCGCCCAAGCTCTCTGCCTATGGGCAGCGCCTGACCAAGAATCCTGCGATTGCACAGGCGACCTCCTACTCCAGCCGCCCCGGCCTGCGTTACGACTTCCGCTACGGCCGGCCGGCCCTCGATGCGTTTCCGCGGGAAGTCTGGCGGCGGCTCCTGGCAGCGCGGGCGCGGCGGAGCACGCTGGAGACCTTTGGCTACGGACCGCCGACCGGATACATGCCGCTGCGGGAGGCCTTGACGGAGTACCTCAGGCGGTCACGGGGTCTGTCCTGCGATGCGGATCAGATCGTCATCGTGAACGGGTCGCAGCAGGCCTTCGATCTCGCCGCGCGGGTGCTGGTCGACCCCGGCGACGCCGTGGTGGTCGAGGAGCCTCACTACCATGGCTCACGGATGACCTTTGAGGCCGCCGGTGCGCGACCGATCGGTGTCCCGGTGGATGGGGAGGGCCTGGATACGGCCAAGCTGCCGCCGGCCACTGCCCACGCGCGGGTGGCCTGCGTCACGCCGTGCCACCAGTTCCCGACCGGGGTGATCATGCCGCTCCGGCGGCGTCTGGCCCTGCTGGAATGGGCGACCCGGACGGGAGCCTGGGTCATCGAGGACGATTACGTCAGCGAGTTCCGCTATGAAGGCCGCCCGCTGGAGGCGCTGCAGGCGCTGGACCGCACGGGCCGGGTGGTTTACATCGGGACCTTCTCCAAGACCCTCTTCCCGGCGCTGCGGCTCGCCTATCTGGTGCTGCCCCGCCCGCTGGTGAGGCCGTTCGCGGCGGCCAAATGGATTGCGGACCGCTTCACGGCCATGCTCGGCCAGGAGGCGCTCACGGACTTCATCACGGGCGGCCACTTTGAGCGGTACTTGCGCCGGGCCAGCAACCGCAACGCGAGCCGCAGGCGCGTGCTGATCGAAGCGCTCACGCAAACACTGGGCGGCCGGGTGGAATTCACGGGCGAGAATGCGGGCGTGCACCTGTTGGCATGGCTGAACGATGTGCCACCTGGTGCGGTGGAGTCGTTGATCGCCCGAGCGGCGGACGCCGGCGTCGGCATCTATTCGATCAGCCCGTACTACTCCCGTCTTCCAAGCCGGGCCGGCCTGCTGTTCGGCTACGCATCGCTGACGGAAGCCGAGATTCGGGCGGGCATTCGGCGGTTCGCCGCGGTGGTCTAACGGGGCCCCCGTCACAGGGCAAGTGCAAAGTCCGGACTTGATGTATCCGCTGGGCCGTCCCGCGCTTCGCGCGGCCTCAACCCCGGCCCTTCTCCAAGGCCCAACCGCGGGCCTGGAGAAGGGGGAACGGCCACTGCCTCAAAGCTGGCGCACAGGACTCCCTCTCCAGCGCCGCAGTTGGCGCTTGGAGAGGGCGGGGCCCGGCGAGGCCGGGAGGGTGAGGCCGCGCGGAGCGCGGGACGGGCAAACGTCCGCCAAGAATCATGCAAACCGGCTTCAATTCGACTTTGCACTTGCCCTGGCCCCCGCGACGAAGTCGTGACCAATGTCTAATATGCCTTGCGCCACCCATGGCATATGATCGGCGGAGTCCGCCGGGCCGGGGTGAGGCGGCGGGAAGCGGAGTGCGGAGCTACCGGAGCGCAGCGCATGGTCGTCGCCCTCTACCTGGTCTATCTGTTCCTTCCCATCGTCTTGTTGCTGATCGGGTCGTTCGGGCAGACGTGGACCAATACGCTGCTGCCGAGCGGCGTCACGCTCGAATGGTTCCGCGCCGTGGCCTCCGACCCCAGCTTTCGCCGGGCGTTCGTCGTCAGCCTGGAAGTCGTCTCCGTCACCTGCGTGCTGTGCACGGCCATCGCCCTGCCCCTGTCCTACGCCATGTATCGCAGCGCCACCCGGGGCGCGCGCACCGCCGCTCGGGTGATCTCCCTGCTGCCGATTGCCGTGCCGCCCCTGGTGCTGGGGTTCGGGTTCATCCTGGTGTTCTCCTCGGATACGCTGCCGTGGCTGGGCAGCCTGGGGCTGCTCATCGCCGGGCACGTGGTGCTGGTGCTGCCCTATCTGCTGCAGACCCTGATCAGCGACATGCGACACCTGAATCTGGCGGACCTGGAGGCCGCCGCCGATTCCCTGGGGGCGAGTTTTCAGCGGCGCTTCGTGGACATTGTCGTGCCCTCCCTGCGCCACTCCCTGGCCTCCGGGCTGGTGATGGTCGCGGCGCTCTCGATCGGAGAATTCCAGCTCTCCAACCTGATCGCCGGGTTCCTCAGCCGGCCCTATCCGGTCGTGTTGCTGCAGGCCTTCTATGGGGCGACCGGATTCGCCTGCGCGGCCACCGTGGTGCTGCTGGTGCTGGCGCTGCTGGCGGCCGCCGCCGGGGCGGGCACCGCGCGCTACACTTCCGCCAGCCGGTCGGTCGGCGTATGAGCATCCACCTGGAAAACGTCAGCTTTTCCTACCCCCGGGGCAACGCGGGCGTGTTCGACGTGAGCCTGACGGTGGAGCCGGGCGAGTTGGTGGCGATCATCGGCGCCAGCGGGAGCGGCAAGACCACGGTGTTGCGCCTGGTGGCGGGCTTCCTGCGCCCGAGCGCCGGCCGCATCCTGCTGGGCGGCCGGGACGTCACTCAGGTGCCCACCCGCGAGCGCGAGGTGGGGGTGGTGTTCCAGAATTACGCGCTGTTTCCGCACCTCTCCGTGCTGGACAACGTCGCCTACCCGCTCAAGGTGCGCCACGTCGCGGCCGCCGAGCGCCGGGCGCGCGCGGCGGAGATGCTGGGCCGGGTCGGGCTGGCCGGCTTCGAAGGGCGCGCGGTCACCCGGCTTTCCGGCGGCCAGCAGCAGCGGGTGGCCCTGGCCCGCGCACTGGTGTTTCAGCCCAAGGCCCTGCTGCTCGATGAGCCGCTCTCCGCGCTGGACGCCACGCTGCGCGTGGGCATGCGCGATGAGATCCGCCGCCTGCAGAAGCTGCACCGGATCGCGACCATCCACATCACCCATGACCAGGAAGAGGCTCTCTCCATGGCGGACCGCGTGGGCATCCTCGAGCAGGGGCGCCTGGTGCAGGTGGATACGCCCCGGCGGCTCTACGATTTTCCGCGCACCCGCAACATCGCCGCCTTCGTGGGCCGTGCCAACCTGTGGCGGGGGGAGATCGTCGCGCCGGACCGCGTCCGCGTGCCCTTTGGCGAGCTGCGCCTGACGCCCCAGGAACGGCCGGTGGGCGCAAGCGCCTGGGTGCTGGTGCGGCCCGAGCACGTCGGGGTCGGCTCCGCCCCGGAGGGAGTGAACACGTTTCGCTGTGGCGTGGAGCGCGACCGGTTCATGGGGTCGCTGCGCCGGTACGACGCGAAGATCGGAAGGAGTATCATCGAGGGAGAGACGAATCAGCGGGGGGAAATCACCGTGGTGCATGTACGCCCGGAGCACGTGCAGTTGCTCCCGCTCTCGTGAGTGAACCGGGCGCCCGCAGCCGGAGCGCTCCTTTTGGAGGAGGACCTGGTCATGGAACGTCGCCTACTGGCCGTGCTTGCCGGCCTGTCGCTGCTGCTGTTGGCCGTACCCGCCGCGTCCTGGGCGCTGGAGGGCGGGGAGTTGTATCCAGGGGAGGAAGCGCTCTACGGCAAGGCCCAGCAGGAGGGCATGGTGGTGTCCTTCGACACCGGCCCCACCTGGGCCAACTGGGCCAAGATGTTCTCGGAATTCAAGAAGCGCTATCCGGGCGTGGAATTGGTCTACAACGACCTGGGTTCCGCGGTGACGGTGGTGGCCCTGGAGAAGGCCCGCAACCGGCCCCAGGCGGACACGGCCTACTACTTCGCCGCCTCCGGAGTGGATGCCGCCAAGAAGGACGTGGTGGCCCCGTTCCGGCCGGTGAACTTCGAGAAGCTGCCCCCCTTGTTCCGCGAGCCGGAAGGCCGCTGGTTCACCATCCACCAGCTCACC
>JBGPEV010000061.1:0-9325 GCA_041482995.1 bacterium
CACGGCTGGGGCTATGGGGAAGCGGTCGCCCGCAAGCTGGCCACGCTGAACCCGCGCTACCCGGAAGTGAGCCTGCTCCTGGCCGCGCTGAACCACGGCATCCCCGTCACCGTGCACTCGGCCATCGGCACGGAGACCATTCACCAGCATCCGGAGACCGACGGCGCCGCCATCGGCGACACCAGCTACCGCGACTTCCGCATCCTCTGCCGCGAGCTGACCGAGCTGGAAGACGGCATCGTGTTCCTCTACGGCTCGGCCGTGATCCTGCCCGAGGTGTTCTTGAAGGCGCTCACGGTGGTGCGCAACCTGGGGCACGACGTGAAGCGCTTCACGGCGGTGAACTTCGACATGATCCGCCACTACCGCCCGCAGGAAAACGTGGTGACCCGCCCCACCCGCAGCGGGGGCTCCGGCTTCACGGTGATCGGCCACCACGAGATCATGATCCCCCTCTTCTGGCAGGCGGTCTTCGCCGAGTTGCGGAAAGACTAACTGCCTCAGCACAAAGACACCAAGACACGAAGGGACCAAGAACGGCGGAATGGATCGCCGAGTACGCCGGTTGTTTGCGGACTGGATCGGTCTGCTCAATTGCTCAATCCCTCTGAAGCGTCCGCCACGCTCGGGAGCCGCCACGAGTTCCCTTGATATCCCTTGGTGCCTTGGTGTCTTCGTGCTGAAGCAGTTGCCGTTGTATCTGCCTTCAAGTTTTCCGCGTTCCCGCCGCTATCTCCCCTAGGACCTGCAAACTAACCCGATGGAGCGGGGGGACCTGGAGTCCAGGAGGGCCCGGTCTCCCCCGGTTTCCACCCGCCGTCTGCCGCGAGGCCGCCATGCGCCACCCGATCGAACTGGCCGTGCAGCAGGTGCTGCCCGTGCATCCCAAGCCGGACGTGAACGCGAGCGCTGCCGCCACGGTCTCCCGGCCTTTCGCCCATTTGCTGTCCGAAGCCGAGGCGGTGCACGACTTGGTGCGGCTGAGCCTCGCCGCCCAGCAATTGGGGGGAGCCGCCCCGTCCACCTCCACAGTCGCCCTGAGCGGCTTGCGCGGCGCGTGGGACTTCCTCAGCGCGCGCCTGCCCTGGAGCGGTGTGCTGGGGCTGCAGGTGGCGGACTCCGCCACGTCCCGCCGCGCACACCGCCGCTAGGACGCATCCGGGGCGCGTCACAATGCGCCCCGGCCATCAACCCCATCCGCTCTCGCCGCTCCCGTCCGCCCCGCGGTTTGTTTTGCAATTTCCCGGATCCTCCCGCCGGATCAGCAGATTGACAAAAATGGGTTTGATTCGTTTTTCCCACGCGTGGGGAACACTGGCTTCAAATCGTTTCTGAGCGGGGCGGGTAGATCGGGCAGGCGCGGAACGGTTTGTTTTGTAATTTCTATGTATCTCATATCATATCATATAGATAATGTTCGCTTCGCCCGACTTGCGAAGATCGTCCAGATGCCGCTCACCCCGGCCGCCCAGCATCGGCGGGGTGCGGCCCGTGATCGCCAGTAAAACACTGGCTAGCACGAATGTCAATGAGAATCCGCACGGGCGCCACCGGTGCGGCGGCGCCCGGGGAAGAGAGTTCAGGCGGGCTGCGAGCGGTTGTAGAGCCAACCGGCCGCGCCGGCGATCACCCAACCGCCGGCGATCCACAGCAGCAGACCGCCCAGGAAGTCCCACCATCCGATGTTGACCATCCGCAGGTTGGGATCGAGGTGGAACAGCACCAGGGCCAGGGAGCGAGCCGCTTGCGGCGCCAGGATGACGAGCAGCGCGCAGAGCGTGAACAGGCCCGCAGCCACGATGGCCGCCGCATTGGCGAGGCCTTTGACGTTGAGTTTCATGGGTCACCTCCTTCAGAGCGATAAGTTTGAACTCCCGACACCGCCGGCCGGATGCCAAGACGGTAGGCGCCCGGCCGGCGGCGGAGTTCCGTTCAATGCGGGTGATGCCCGGTTTCCCCACCTGCGTGCTTGGCCGGAGCTTGATCCCCGGTAGCCTTCGCGCGCTGGCCGCATTCGTGCTTTTCTTCCCCCCCGCCGCAGCAGCCAGTGTGGCGGCCCGGATTTGAGTCCTTGCTTGCGCCGGGTGCGGCGCTGCCGGAGGGATCGGCCTTGGGCGCCGGCGGCCCGGAACTCCCACCGCTGCCGCCATGGCTGCCGTGTCCGCCACAGCCGCCCATGCTCCCATGGCCGCCCGGGCCACGCTGCAGGAAGACCGGCAGCAGCGGCAGCAGGAGCACCGCCAGCCACGGCCAATAGGATCCGAGCTGCGCGGAATTGTTGAAGGACAGATAGGCCGCAACGAGTCCAACCGCGGCGATTGCTCCCAACACCAGGGGCTTGGAGAGCCGCGCCGGTGTGGACGAGTGACCATCGGATGTCATGGCGATCTCCTTCCGGGGACGATTCAATTCGATATTGTGACGCCCGGTGCCGGGCGAATTCACGGTTCGCCGCTCCATTCCACCCCGGCCGGGGCGCCCTTGCCAAAGCGGCGTCCCGGCCCGTGGGCAGAACGAGAGGTTCACATCATCGGTCCGCGCGGCATGTCGTCCGGTGAATGGAATTCCACCGATGCGCCGTGCATCCCCATGCCGGTCCGGCTCGCCAGGTCCTGAAGCTTTCCGCGTTGTTCCACGGTGAGCAGGTTCCGGCCCTTCTGCAGGGTTTCCGCCCGGAACAGGCGCAGTTCGGCCCGGAGGATGGCGGCCCGCTCGATCAACGGCTTGACGCGGGCCAAGTCCACGGGTTCCTTGCTGAGCGCCGCCGTCACTTGCTCTTCGGCGGCGGCCGCTTCGCGCCACTGCTCGGTGGCCTTGCGCTGATAGCCTTCCCGCAGCGCGGTGAGATCGCGGGTCTGCTCGGTGCTCAATCCCAAGCTCTCCCGGTTCGCCAGGGCCAGGCTGATCCACGGCGCTTCGGCGGAGAGCGTTCCGGTGGCGGCGGCCGGATCGTGGCAGGCGGTGGCCTCCGCTGGCGGTGCCGCGGCCTGGCTCGGGGGGTTGGCCTGAATTGGCTGGCCGAGGGCGAGCAGGATGCCGCTCGAAGCCAGGAGCAGAAGGGAACCGAGCATGATGGTCGTTAGCGTGCGCTTCATGGGTCTACCTCCAGTGTGTAGAATCATTGTGTAGATTAAAGGTTGTCTCCCGGGCCGTCGCGGAGCCGTCTGGAATACATCCCAAGGCGGAACGCGGCGGCAACGAGGCGGTACGGCAGCATCGGCCAAGTGGGCCGCTGCCGCGGGTCCTACGCGAACAACATGGGAGGAGCGCGAGCGCCGAGAGGCGTCTGCACCGACGCGATCTGGAGATGAACTGGAGCAATGGGCGGGCGAACGCGGATTTCGGACGCCCGATCCGCCCGGTCCGCCGCCGGTGCGATCCGCACGGGCGGCGCCCAGGTCAGCGCGGTGACGGTGGCGTCGTGGTCAATGACCGCGCCGATGGTGTGGTGAGCGTCCGGGGGCGGGGCCGCGGCCAATGCCAGCGGGCAGGCCCAAGCGAACACGCCTGCCACCGCGAGTGCCATCGCGGCAGTGCGCAGAACCAACAGGGCGTTAGGTAACTTTCGACGCATGGCCGATTCCCCTTGGGCGGCGTACTGCCCCGGCGGGTTGCCTGGCTGGCCGCCCTTTGCTCACTCATCTGTTGTTGATAGGATACCCGGGTAGGGCATTTCGTTCACTGACCAAGGTCATGTGGAGCGGGATGCAGCCAATGCACTGATCCGACGAGATGAATTCTTTTGGGCCAAATGCGCTAAGCCACGAAAGAGCACAACCCTGCACTGGGAGGGCTCCGGGCAATGGGAAATGCGGTGGCACCGGCGGGCGGCGGTACGGCTCCGGCGTGAACCCAGGTGCCACGGGACGATCCGCTATCCGGACTTCCTGCCCGCACGTCGGCTCGTTGCCGCCGTTTTGAAGATGCGGCCCATCACGCGGAAGAAGCCGAACGGGCCGCTGAGGGCGCCCGCGCACTTCACGCCGCCCATCATGGCGCCCGCGATGCCCAGGGACATCACGTCCTGCCCCGTGAGGTAGAGGCCGGGGATGGGGCTTTTGGCGTGCGTCCACGGGGCGAACAGCCGGCCCGGCCGGGCGGGCATGCCATGGAACGCGCCGCGCGGGCCTTGCTGAAAGTGCTCCATGGTGACCGGCGTGGAGAGTTCCTGAAACTCGATCGGTTGGGTGAAGCCCGGCAGCCGCGCCTCCACCTTCTGCGGCAGCGTGCCGGCGATCTCCGCCTTGAGCCGGTAGTAGGCGGCCTCCCGCTGCTTCCACGGCGGGCCGGCCCAGCGCTCGTCCGCGGCCACTATCCCTGCCCTTTCCCGCAAAAGCAGGGGAAAGGGAAGTGCTTGCGCCACGCACGAAGGCTGACCGCGCTGCCGCGGCACGAAACGCCCCCTCCGAGCCGCCGCTTCGCGCTTCCCGGTGAGCCGCCGACCTCCCGAGTCAAGCCTTTCCCCCGCGGGGGAAAGAGCATGTCCTGAGCGCGGCGAATGGATGGCCGAAGGCCGGATCGAGGCCCTCGGACGAGCGTTGCGCCTCCGTCGCATCCCCATCAGGATGCCCCGTGTGTTCGATCCATCCCAAAATGAAGCCGTGACGAAACGCCAGCGCCGAAAACGGCGCACGCTGGACGCCCAGGCAGGCGAACCCCCAGCCGCGATGAAGGATGCGATCCATGTCCTCGCGAAATACGCCGGGCTCCCCATACAAGCTGCCGTGTACGCGCCCGTTGCGCACCTGCGAACCGAAGTCGTAGCACCCGACCCCCAAGGGGGGATGCTCGCCTGCGGCGCGGTCCGCCTCGGGGGTCAATGCGGCGCTTGCCCCAAGGGCGGGGCTGGGGTCCCGCTTTATCAGGGGGGACGCCTGCCCGCCACCGGTGCGGGCAGTCCTTGGGAGTGTTCGTGTTTCGGCGGGTTCAGGGCGCGCCGCTATTCCCCCAACATCGCGGAAAGCGGCGCGCAGAGCAGCGGCACGAACATCTCGTCCCAGGTCATCGCGCCGTGCTGGGAGATCAGCTCGGAGGGGTACTCCTTGCGCCTCTTCAGCAGGCCTTCCTTGTCCCAATTCTGGCCTGCGCGCAGCACCACCACCACGTCGCCCAGGCCGCGGCGCACCCAGGCCTCGTCGCGGGCGGGACCCACCAGTTCCTTCGCCTCGTCGAAGGTGCAGACCTGCCCACGGTCACCGATGGCCGCGCGCAGCCATCCGGCCATTTCGGCCTCGCCGCCCGGCTTCGCGTAGTAGTGCATCGCGCGGCCGGAGAATCCCAACCCGCGGGCGTGGCCGAGCAGCCAATCCTTCTGCTCCGTGCTCCAGCGGTGCGTCGTCCGCAGGGTGTTCTGGCCGTGATCGGCCACCACATAGAACACCGTGTCGTCCGCCACGTCGCGGGGCAGGGTGCTGACCATCCAGCGCACCGCCTCCTCGATCTGCCGCACGGCGATCCCCACCTGCGGCGCGTCCCCGGTGAGGGCGTGGGAGAGCGTATCGATCGTGGGCAGGTACAGGCCCACCCAGCCCTGCTGCAGGTCGCGTAGAATCTTGGCCGCCTTGGTGAAGCCCTCCAGCGTCTCGGAGAAGCCCACCAGGCTGGCTTTGCCATAACTGTAAGTGGAGAGCCCGCTGTTGGCGATGGAGAAGTGCAGCAACTGGTAGCCCGGCAGGCCCACGCTGGAGGGGCTTTCCAGGATGCCGGGCTCGCGCTTCCACGTCTGGACGTCGAACCCGGCGGCCGCCAAGGGCCAGCGGGCGCCGTCCACCTGCATCTTCAGCATGTCCACCACGCCGCCGGGGGAGTCCTTCCACACGTAGTGGCCCAGAATGCCGTGCCGGGCGGGGGACAGCCCCTGATAGAGCGACGAAAGCGCGCAACTGGTGATGGTGGGGAAGACCGAGGTGATCCACGTGCCGAAGTGCGGGTACAGGCTACGGAACCGGTCCGCGAGCGCCAGTTGATTGAAGCCGAAGCCGTCCAGGCACAGGACGAATCCGCGCTTGGCCCGGCGCGGGGAGGCGGGGGGCAGGTGGCGCTCCAGGTGCGTGAAACCCTCGGCTTCCCGGCCCAATTGGCGGAACAGGGTGGGGAACACCCCGGTGAGCGAGCGGCCGTAGTCCGGCCGGTACCCCTCGGCGGCGGACTCCCAGCGCAGGGCCTCCATCTCCGGGTGCGGGTTGGCGGCGCTGGGCAGCGGATGAACATCCATGGCAATCGACTTTCGCAAAAAGCGGTGGGCGGTCAACCTTTATTGTACCCGGTACGAAGGGCCGTGCAAGGCGTTCACCCAGCCAGCAGGGCAACCGCATTCTCGGGAAGACCGCAGAAGCAGCGGGTGGCGGCGGGCCGGAGCCTGCCCTGAGCCTGCCGAACGGGTGCCCGCCGCTACCGGACGGAGTCCTGGGGGAACAGACTTAGCGGGGGCCCTGCCAATGAGCACCGCGCTGGGGAACGATTTCCGGAACCGGCGCCCATTTTTCTTCGGGCGGGCGCTCAAGCCGCGCCGCAATCCGCCGCTATTCCGTATCAGGAGGCGCCGCTCCCGCCGCCGGCCGCTCCTGGGAAGGGGCCGGTAGCAGCGGGGCGGCGGTGACAGGCGCACCCGTGCGCGTTATCCTGCGCGGCACCGGTGGTTGTTCGAGCGACACGGAGTGGGAAGCGCCATGCGCACGATCATGCTGGCCGTGTTGGCGGCCCTGGGGGCGGCCCTGCTGGGCGGCCTGCTGGGGTGGGGCATGTGGGCGGTGCGGGGACGCCCGCACAGCGCGGACCCCCCGTCCCTGGCCCTGGTGCAGCCCGCACCCCCCAATCCGGCCGCGCCGGAGCACGGGCGCCGGCTCCGGCCCGATCCCGGCCTGCGCGGCAATCCGCGGCGCGGCGGTGCGGCGCAATTGGCGTTGGTGATCGACGACATTGGCCACAACCTGGGCGCCCCGCGGGAGTTCCTCGCCCTGGGTGTGCCGCTCACCTTCTCGATCCTGCCCGACCTGCCCTACACGCGCGCGGCGGCGGAACTGATTCTCCGGGCGCGCCGGGATTACATCATCCACATGCCCATGGAGCCGGCGGACTATCCCGATCAGGATCCCGGTCCCAACCCCCTGCTGCTGCGGCTGGACCTCCCGGAGACCCAGCGCCGCCTGCTGGAGTACCTGGCGGAGTTGCCCGGCGCCATCGGCGCCAGCAACCACATGGGTTCGGCCTATACCGGCGACGCGGACCACATGGCGCTGGTGCAGGGCGAACTGGCGCGGCACCGGCTGATCTTCCTCAACAGCAAGACGTCGGCGACGCCCGTGCCTGCCCACGTGGCGGCCCAGGGCGGCTACCGCTACCTGGAGCGCGACGTGTTCCTGGACAACGTGCGGGAGGAACGGGCGATTGGGCGGGAGTTGCGACACGCGCTGCGCCGCGCCGAACGGCGCGGCCACGCCATCGCCATCGGCCATCCCTATGGCGAAACCCTGGCCGCGCTGGCGGATGCCCTCGCGCGGGGCGAGCTGCAGGGGGTGGAATTGGTGAGCCTTTCGGAACTGGCGCGTCCGTAGGAGCCGTTGCGCCACCGGGCACGGCATGCCGTGCCCCTACTGGAAGCGCCAGACCGCCAGGTCTGTATTGGCTTGGTCCGAGGCTCCGGCAACGACGATGCGGCCCTTGCCGTCAATGCGGACGGCACGGCCGGAATCATTGTTCGGCGCGCTGGTGGCCGAATTGATCGGAACGAATCCCAGGCCGAGCGCGAACGACGGATCGAGCGTGCCGTCGGGCAGCAGACGCCACAGGTAGAGGTCCTGGCCCGTGCCCGGACCCTCGCCCGCGACCAGGATGCGGCCCTGGCCGTCAACGGCATGGGACCACGCGCGGTGCACACCCGCTCCGCCGATGTGTACGGCGCCGGTACCGCCGAAGGCGGTATCAGGCGCGCCGCTGGGCAGGACGCGCCAGATGGCGGCAGTGTCGAATGTGCCATTGTTGGAGACGCCCGACACGACCAGGTTGCCGGCGCCATCGATTGTCAACGCATTGGCGGAATCGGGGTTGGGCGGGAACCCGCTGGGCGCGCTGTACAGTCCAGGGGTTGGTGGACCGGTTTGGAATGCGGTGGTGTCGAGCACTCCGCCGGCCGTGTAGCGCCAAACGGCCATCCGTTGCACTGCGGCAACAAACGAGAAGCCGGCCGTCACGATCTTGCCGTCGGACTGAACGGCCACGGCGAACGCAATGTCCGCCCCAGCCCCATCGTACAGAGCAAATCCGAGGCCCCCGCCGAACGCGGCGGTATCCAGCGCCCCATTGGGGTTGAAGCGCCAGATCATGGCGTCGGCATCGGGCGTGGCATTGCCCGATTGGCCTGCGACGACGATGCGGCCCACCCCGTCAATCGCCACGCCCCAAGCCATGTCGTTCTGCGCGACGCCGGCGGCGTCGCCTCCGCGGCTGAGGAAACCCGACCCATTGAACGTGGCGTCCAGAGTGCCGTCCGCGTTGTAGCGCCATACGGCCATGTCCTGATGCGGTCCGGTGCGGCCGATCTCGCCAGCCACGACAATCTTGCCGTCGGGCTGCATCGCCACGGCGTGACCGGCGTCGTTGAGATTGTCAGTGTAGTTGTAGGTGACGACGCCCGTGCCGCCGAAGCCGGTGTCCAGGCTGCCGTTCGCATTGAAGCGGGCCAACAGCATATCGTCACCGTTGGCGCCATTGAAAGTGACCCCGGTCACGACGATCTTGCCGTCCGGCTGGATCGCCATGGCCTGCCCGATATCGCTTCCGCCGCCCGCGATGTTGTTGTAGGTCACAAGGCCGCCGGTGCCGAATCCCACGTCGGGAATGCCCGTGGTGCTGTAGGGGGCGGTCGCCACGGGGACGGCCTTGGCCGAGTCTTCTTCGCATCCGGCGGCAGCCAGCAAGGCCGCCCCGAGCAGGGCCGCGAGCGTGGCCTTTTGCGCCAACGACCGGAGCAGCGCAGCGCCCAGGGGCCGTGAATAGGGGGGATTCATCATGCGCCTATTGGTATTTCCACACGGCGAGATCCAAATTGCCGCCGGAGTTGAAGCTGGCGCCGACGACCAGAATCTTGCCGCTGGAGTCCACCAGCACCGCATTGGCCCGATCATCGCCGGCGCCGCCGGCCGCGCTATTGTGAGTGACGACGCCCGCCGTGCCAAACGATGCGTCCGGCGCCCCGTTGGAACTGAGCCGCACCAGCGCCATGATTTTCGTCGCGCCGGTGGCGTATCCCGCCAGCAGAATGCGGCCCTGTCCATCCAGCGTCACCGCATTGGCGATCTCTCCGAGGGCGCCGCCCAGGTTGGCGAGG
>JBGPEV010000062.1:0-9308 GCA_041482995.1 bacterium
CCGGTCTGAAAGGTCGTGGTGCTCGCGTAGATATTGTACGTGTTGTTGTTGACCGTGGCCGTACCATTGGTGGTGGAAAACGCCACACCCGCCGACCAAAGCAGGTCATCGACGATTTCATAGCCGTACGATCCCCCGAGGGTCGTGCCGTAGCTGGTGGCGTCGTCCGCCATGAAGCGCGTCGTTCCCACGAACAGGGTCGTCTGGCTGCCCCCCTCGCGCGCCAGCGCGGGCGCCGTCCACAGCAGCGCCAGGGTCAGCGCCCCCACGGCGGTCGACAGAATCCGCCCGCCCTGCCGCGGAAACCCGCGGGCGCCCCTGGGGGCCATGTTCACGCTGTGATTGGTGCCCCGCACGGTCGCCGCTTGCCGCATCGCCATCCGCACCCTCCCTGGGATCGGTTCCCGTCTGTCCGTTAGATGCGAAAATTCTAGCACACTCCTGGGTCTGGACACGCCGGGGGCGGTCGTGGGTTCAGAGTGGCTTGACTTACATACCCAAGGGGGGTACGGTATATTCCAGAACGCGCCGGCAGAACCGGCAAGCGCAAACGAGCCAGGAGCCAAGATGCGCCAAATCTACCCGAGCCATGACGAGCAACTGGAACGGCTGGGCAAGATCGAGGGCCAGATCAAGGGCGTGCGCCGCATGATCGAGGAGCGCCGCTATTGCATCGACATCGTTTCGCAGATCAAGGCCGTGGAGGCCGCGCTCAAGCAAGTGCAGTTGGGCGTGGTGGAAAAGCACATTCACCACTGCGTCACGGAATCGATCCGCTCCAAGAATCCTGAGCACTTGGAGGAGAAGATCGAGGAGATCGTGAAGGTGATGGGACGAATGACGTGAGTCAGCGCGGTCCGTCCCGGATCGGTGAGACCCTGGGTGCGCGGATCAAATCGGAGCACGTTCACACGCAAGCGAGGAGCACGCCATGATGTGGGGCTACGGATCGTTTGGGGACGCTGGATGGGGCTGGCACTTCATTCCGATGGTGCTGTGGTGGGTGATCCTGGTGATGGTGATCCTGCTGATGTTCCGCTGGGTGTTCGGATTCCCGCGCCACCGCCATGGCCAACGCGCGGACGATGCCCAGCGCATTCTCCGCGAACGCTACGCCAAGGGCGAGATCGACAAGGAGCAGTTTGACCGCATGAAGGCCGATCTGGGGATGTAGGGGGCGAGACGCACGGGCTCTTATCGTGCCGGAGCGGAAACGGCGAAGGCATGGCCTTCGCCATGAACCCTTTATGCAGGGGGTAGCAGAATGACATCCAACGTAAACCGGGAAGCCTGCGGACCCGAGCCGACTTCTCAAAGTGAAAGCAAGCGGCTCTGCCCGGTGATGAGGAATCCAGTCGCGGAAGACACGCCCTATCGAGTTTCCTACCAGGGCCAGGAGTATCTCCTCTGCTGCAGCGTGTGCACGTACGAGTTCAATGCGAATCCGGACTACTTCGCGCGAGTGGCCAAGCAACTCAACACGATGGCGGGCTGATCGGAGGACGCCGCGCTTACGGCAAGTCCACGCGGGAACCCGCTCGCTTGAAAGTCTCTTTGGTTCGGCAATGAGCAAGCCGTCCACCAGCAATGACGGGAGCAGCAGCTATGGCGACGCGACACGGGCAATTCGGTTCCCCGGAAGGCATTGATGGGCGCGGCCACCCGCCGGACACCCAGGGTGACTTCGTCGACCCGGTCTGCGGAATGACCGTCAAGGCGGACACGGAGCACCGCACGACGTTTGAGGGCAAGGTGTTCGGGTTCTGCTGCGGGAGTTGCCTGGCCAAATTCACGGCCGATCCGCACGGCATACTGGCCAAGGCGCCGGCCCCGGCCGCGGGCGGGCACGGGACGCACGGCGCAGGGGCGCACACGGGCCACCAGCACGGCGCGCCCGCGGCCCGTGTGCAAGAGGCCACGCGCGAAAAATCGGCTCGCTCCTCGGCGAGCTATACGTGCCCGATGGACCCCGACGTGCGGCAGCAGGGACCGGGGGCTTGCCCCAAGTGCGGCATGGCCCTGGAGCCGGAGGTTCCGGCCGCCTTGCCCGCGCGCACCGAGTACGTCTGCCCCATGCACCCGGAGATCGTGCGGAGCGAGCCGGGGAGTTGTCCCATCTGCGGCATGGCGTTGGAGCCGCGCACGGTGACGCTTGAGGAGGAGGCAAATCCGGAACTGACCGACATGACGCGGCGCTTTTGGGTCAGCACCGCCCTCACGGTACCCATCGTGCTGATCGCCATGGCGCACCTGATCCCGGGGGTGCATCTGGATTTGATCGCTCCGCCCTGGGTGTTGCGCTGGGCGGAATTGCTCCTGGCGACGCCCGTGGTGCTCTGGGGCGGCTGGCCGTTCTTCGTGCGCGGGTGGCAATCCATCGTCAACCGCAGCCTGAACATGTTCACGCTGATCGGCATGGGCGTGGGCGTGGCCTACGGCTACAGCCTGGTGGCCGCCCTGGTGCCGGGCTGGTTCCCGCCCTCGTTCCGCGACGCCATGGGCCAGGTGGGCGTCTACTTCGAGGCCGCCGCCGTGATCACCGCCCTGGTGCTGCTGGGCCAAGTGCTGGAACTGCGGGCCCGCAGCCAGACGGGCAACGCCATTCGCGCCTTGCTGGGGCTGGCTCCCAAGACGGCGCGTAGAGTGCGGGCCGACGGCACCGACGAGAACGTGCCGCTGGAGCAGGTGCGGATCGGGGACCGCCTGCGCGTCCGCCCCGGAGAGAAAGTGCCCGTCGATGGCCGGGTGGTGGAAGGGGGCAGCGCCGTGGACGAATCGATGATTACGGGCGAACCGATCCCCGTGGAAAAGCAGGCGGGTGACCGCGTCATCGGCGCGACGGTGAACGGTACGGGCGCCCTGGTGATCGAGGCGCAGCGGGTGGGCGCCGATACGCTGCTGGCGCAAATCGTGAACATGGTGGCGCAAGCGCAGCGCAGCCGCGCGCCCATCCAGAAGCTCGCGGACACGGTCTCGGGCTACTTCGTGCCCACCGTGATCGCCGCGGCCGCCGCCACGGCGGTCGTCTGGGCGCTCTGGGGACCGGCTCCCGCGTACGCCTACGCCGTGATCAACGCCGTGGGCGTGTTGATCATCGCCTGTCCCTGCGCGCTGGGATTGGCCACGCCCATGTCCATCATGGTCGCCACCGGCAAGGGCGCCACGGTCGGTGTGCTGTTCAAGAATGCCGAGGCGATCGAGGTGCTGCGCAAAGTGGATACCCTGGTGGTGGACAAGACCGGGACGCTCACGGTCGGCAAACCCAAGCTGGTGACGGTACAGGCGGCCCCGGGCAGCGACGAGCGGGCGCTGCTGCAAGCCGCCGCCTCGCTCGAGCGGGACAGCGAGCACCCGCTGGCGGCGGCCATCGTGGATGGCGCGTTGGCGCGGGGCGTGGAACTGGCCGCCGCGCGCGACTTCCGGTCGGTGACGGGCAAGGGCGTACAAGGAAGCGTCGCGGGCCGGCGCGTGGCCTTGGGTAACCCGGCATTGATGGAGCAATTGGGCGTCGATGTGGGCGCCCTCACAGCCGGCGCCGAGGCGCTGCGGAAGGACGGCCAGACGGTGATGTTCGTGGCGATCGATGGCAAGGCCGCGGGCCTGGTCGGCGTGGCCGATCCGATCAAGGACACCACGCCGGATGCGATCCGGCGGCTGCACGCCGAAGGAATGCGCATCGTCATGTTGACGGGCGACAGCCGCACGACGGCTCAGGCCGTGGCCGCCAAGCTGGGGCTGGACGAGGTGGAGGCCGAGGTGCTGCCGGACCAGAAGGCCGAGGTGATCCGCCGCCTGCAGGCCCAGGGCCGCAACGTGGCCATGGCGGGCGACGGCATCAACGACGCCCCCGCCCTGGCCCAGGCCCAGGTGGGCATCGCCATGGGTACCGGCACCGACGTGGCGATCGAAAGCGCCGGCGTGACGCTGGTGAAGGGCGACCTGCGCGGCATCGTGCGTGCGCGCCGCATCAGCCGGGCCACCATGCGCAACATCAAGCAGAACCTGTTCTGGGCGTTCATCTACAACGCCCTGGGCGTGCCCATCGCGGCGGGAATTCTCTACCCCTTCACCGGCACGCTGCTCAGCCCCATCCTCGCGGCGGCCGCCATGAGTTTCAGTTCCGTCTCGGTGATCGGCAACGCCCTGCGGCTGCGGCGGGTGCAGGTTTGACGTTCGGCGGCAGCGGACCTGGTAACGGAGCCATCGACCATGAAACGCATTGGAATCTTGTCGCTCCTGGCCGCGCTTCTTTTTTCGGGCTGCGTCGGCTGGATGGTTCACGACCGGGACGAAATGGGCCGGCCGGGGCACATGATGGGAAATCCGGACGCCCCCAGGGATTCCGATGCGCCGTGCCGGAACGACGACCCGAAGCGGCGCGGCGAGCGCCCCTGCTCCTGACGTGCCCGAACGGTCATCCGGGCTTGATACCGGCGATCGCGCGCGGCACGGCATGCAAGATAACTGGAGGCTGATATGACTCCCCTACCCCCTGCATCCCGGTCCCGTTGGTATTCCTTGCCGCTGGTCATCGGCTTCGCGGCATTCGCGGCCATCGGGGGATTCTTCCTCTACACGGAACACAAGGCACATTTATTCGGGGCTCTGCCGTGGTTGCTCATTCTGCTGTGCCCCCTGATGCACGTGTTCATGCACGGTAGGCACGGCAGCCATGGCGGGCACGGGGGCCACAGCGCACCGGGTGGCCAGGGTGACCACGGCAAGACCGGCGGCTCCGGCGAATCGACCAAGAAGTGAGACTTGATGTCGCTGCGCCTCCAATCCGGCGAGAAAACGATATGGACTCTCCCTCCTACGGCCTCTGGATCCTGGTGGCTCTCAACACCGCCGTGTTTGTGATGTTCGCGTTCAGTTTCACGCGGCCCCGCACGGCCAGGGACTGGCGATCGTTCGGTGCATTCGCGGGATTCATTCTGGCGTTGTTCGCCGAGATGTACGGCTTTCCACTGACGATCTATCTGTTGTCCGGATGGCTCGGCACGCGGTATCCGGCGCTTGATCCGTTCTCCCACGATGCCGGGCATCTGTGGCAGACCCTGTTCGGCCTGCCGGGCGACCCGCATTTGAATCCGCTGCACTTGGCAAGCTACGGCCTGCTCTTTGGCGGGTTCGCGCTGCTGGCCGCCGCCTGGCCGGTGCTGCACGCGGCGCAACAGCAGGGCACGGTGGCCGCAACCGGCCCCTATGCCCGGGTGCGCCATCCGCAATACGACGGTTTCATCCTGATTCTGTTGGGCTTCCTGTTTCAATGGCCGACGCTGCTCACACTGCTGATGTTTCCCGTCCTCGTCATCATGTACGTGCGGCTGGCGCTCCGTGAGGAACGGGATTCCATCCAGCGATTCGGCGCCGCCTATCGGGAATACATGCAGCGCACTCCCGCGTTCCTGCCGGTGCTGTGGAAGTGGAGCACATCCGGCCCACGTTCAGCCTGATCGAAACGAGGACGCCAGAAGAGCGATAAGCAATGAATTCGCCGCCAATGACCACGCACCCGCACCATCATGAAACGCCGTCCGCGGATTGGGGCCGGATCGACCCCGGCTCCCACGCCCGGCTGCGCATGCGGGCATGGGCATGGGCGATCGCGGCGGCGGGAATGCTGATCGCCGTCTATGTCGCCACTCTGGTCTGGGCCGATTCCCTGCGCTTCGCGGCGGAGACGTTTCAGCGGCTCTGGTACTGGATGGTGCCCCTCGTCCTGGGCTTCGCGGCGCAGGTGGGCCTGTTTGCCTATGTACGGGGAGCGGGCGGCGCCGGGCAGCAGGCTCACGGCGCGGGCGTTGCCGTCTCCGGCGGCGCGAGCGGCGTTTCCATGGTGGCCTGCTGCGCCCATCATCTCTCCGAGGTGTTGCCCCTGCTCGGATTCGCGGGCATCAGCCTGTTCCTCACCTCCTATCAGTACCTTTTTCTGCTGGCCGGCGTGCTGTCCAACGCGGTCGGCAGCGCCTACATGCTGGGCATCATGGGCCGGCACCAGCTCTATCCATCCGGCGCCGGGGCCTTCCCCTGGCTGCTGCGCCGGATGCCTGCGCACAGTGCGGCCCTGGTGTCACTGGCCAGCGGGGTCATTTTCGGCATCGCGTTGGCCGTGGAATTCATCGGGTAATTGTCGCTCGCTCAGGAGCGTCCCATGATTCGCTATTTTCGATCGGCGGGATGCGCCGCCGCACTCGCCGCGGCGCTGGTGATCGCCCTGGCGCCCGCGCTGCCTGCCGCCGGCTATGCGACTCGCTCCAGCGGCGGCGCGGTCTCGTTCCGGGCCACCCCCAAGGGCGTCGTAGACGGCCAGTTCCGCATCGATCTCGTCGTGGATACCCATAGCGGGAGCCTTGCGGCCGTGGATCTGCGGAAGCAGGCACGGCTCCGTGTCGGCGCGCAGGACTATCCGCCGGTCGCTCCCGTTCCGCTCAGCGGCCACCATGGAACGGGCAGTCTGCTGTTCGCCCTGTCACCGGCTCCCGCGGCGTTCGAGTTGGTGATCTCCGCCAGCCCCGCTGGGAGCGAGGTGCGCTTCACCTGGCCGTGAGGTTTCCGCCGCATCCGCGCGGCGGGGCGCACCGTGGGAAGGCGAGCGGTCCGTGCCGACAGGGCAAGTGCAAAGTCCAAATTGGGGTCCTTAGGCGACCTGTCGCCACCCTCGCGCCTCATCCGGCGCCCGGTCGTGCCCATCGCAACAGGGCGCCACCTTGTCCACGGCAACTGCCGCCGTGGAGAACGGAAAAGCAGTCCAATCGACCTCAATGGTCCGCGCCAGGAGGGAGTTCTCTTCTCCATGTCCGCAGTTGGACATGGAGAAGAAGGGGCCCGCGTCAGCGGGAAGATGAGGCGCGCGCAGCGCGGGACGAGCGAACGTCCCCCACGATCTATGCCATCCGCCTTCAATCCGGCTTTGCACTTGCCCTGTCCGTGCCGAGCCGCCCTTGCCGGGCAGTGCGGCAGCCACGCCCCGATCTTGCCTCGCGGTTGCGCCACTTGGGACAGGGCCGCGACACCTCTCCCATCGGGGGAGTTGCCAGACGCCACAGGGCAATCCATAGTTACAAGAGTGTGTGGAACGTTTGGCGGGTGTTGTGTAGCCAACTCACGTGTTGGCCATCGACCCTACGGCGCCGGGACGGCGTCGTTCATGCGACACAGGGACCGGGAGAGTTCTGGATGCATTTGGCCATTCGACGCTCGTTTCTGGCCCTGGCCGGTTGCCTGGTGCTGTCGCTCGTGGGGATCGTGCCCGTGCAGGCCGACACGACGTCCGCTCCGCCCAAGGCCGACGGCGCCTGGGTCACCCCGTTTCAAGCCTTTGCCCTGGGCGGCACGACACCGCTCTTCTCCGGCGAATACACCGTGGAGCGCGAGGGCGGATTGCTGCGGGAGGTGCAGATGTTCCGCACCGCGGAGGGCAAGGTCGTCCACCGCGTTGAATCCCACTTCGATGAGATCCGCCTGCGGCCGGTCTTCTATGAGAGCCGGGACTATGTCAACGGACGGACGACGGTCGTGCGGGTTGTGCCCGAGGGCTTCGATTTCGAGATACGCGATGCCCAGGGCAACATCACCAAGTCTGGACGCCAGGATGAGACCCAGGGCGCGTTTTTCTGGCCCAATCTGGTGCAGTTGGTGGATGCCAATTGGGACCAAGTGAGCGCGGGCAAGGACTTGGACGTGAGCCTGTTCTTTGCCTCCCTCAATACCAACATTTCCGTGCGGGTCGCTACCGACGGCAAGGCGATCGTGGTTGGAACCCCTGGGGAGCAATTTAAGGTCGTGGCGAGGAACGCGTTCCTTAAGGCGTTCATGAGTCCGATCCGCCTGGTGTTTGCCACGGACGGTTCCCGCCGCCTGCTCGTCTTCGAGGGCCGCAGCGTCGTTTCCGACGCGGATCGCAAGAGCCTGGACCTGCGCATTGAATACGGTGTGCCGCACCCGGGCTGTGGAGCGCCCACGCAAGTGGCCAATTGCGAAGCGGGGCCACCGAAGGGCGAACCTCCGCCCGGCCTTTCCTCGGCCGGAGTAAAGCGCTCCGGGTGACCCGGTAACACGAACTGGCCCTGTCCAACCGCTCCGGCCCAACCGCTGGGATCGCGCGGTCGGAACGCCGGCCCGGCGGTTGCTTTGCCCCGCCGCATTCCCTATAACCCGGCAAGAATTCCGGTGGCCCCACGCTCAGGGGAGCGGGGCACCCGCTCGCCGCATCCTCCGAGCCCGTTTCGCGCGCCATGTCCCCCAAGCCTCCCGCCGATAAGCCCTTCACGCTCGACCTTCCTCCCCAGGCGGCGCCCCGGGGCGCTCCGGCGGGCAATCTGGTGACCCCGCAGGAGGTCTTTGCCGCGGCGGACCGGCTGAAGGGCGTGGTCAACGTCACGCCGGTGTTGACGTCGCGCACGCTGGATGCGCAGGTGGGCGGCGCGGTGTTCCTCAAGTGCGAGAATTTCCAACGGGCCGGGGCCTTCAAGATCCGGGGCGCTTACAACGCCATGGCGCAACTGACCGCGGCCCAGCGCCGGGCGGGGGTGCTCACCTATTCCTCCGGCAACCACGCCCAGGCCGTGGCGCTCTCGGGCCGGCTGCTGGGCGTCCAGACCGTGGTGATCATGCCCAGCGACGCCCCGCCCATCAAACGGCGGGCGACCGAAGGCTACGGGGCCGAGGTGGTGCTCTATGACCCCGCCTCCGAAGACCGGGAGTTGCTGGCGGAGCGCATGCAGCAGGAGCGCGGCATGGTACTCGTGCCCCCATTCAATCACCGCGACGTGATCGCGGGTCAGGGCACGGCCACGGTGGAGTTGATCTCCAGCACCGGCCTGCTGGACGTGGTGCTGGCTCCCTGCGGCGGAGGCGGGTTGCTCTCCGGCACGGCCGTGGCGGCCAAGGGTCTGCTCAAGAACGTGCGCGTGATCGGCGTGGAGCCGGAGGGCGCGAACAACGGAACGCTGGCCTGGCGCTCGGGGCGCATCGCGCGCGTGGAGCATCCCCACACGATGGCCGATGGCCTGAAGCCCAAGGCCGTCGGCGACCTGACCTTCGCCCACCTGCGCGCCCTGGTGGACGAGATGGTGACCGTGACCGAGGAGGAATTGCGCTCGACCCTGTACTTCCTCTGGAACCGCATGAAGCTGGTGGTGGAGCCTTCGGGCGCGGCGGCGCTGGCGGCGCTCTTCCATGGCAAGGTGCCGGTCAAGAACCAGCGGGCGGGCGTGATCCTCAGCGGCGGCAATGCGGACATTGGCGCCGTGGCGGACTGGTTCCGGGCGAAGACTGCATAACTGCTTCAACACAAAGACACGAAG
>JBGPEV010000063.1:0-9244 GCA_041482995.1 bacterium
ACCTACGTGCCCGACCCCGGCAGCCAGGTGGTCTCCACCGTAGGCGGCAATGTGGGCAACAACGCCGGGGGCATGCACTGCCTGAAGTACGGCGTCACCGCGAACCACATCCTGGGCCTGCAGGTGGTGCTGCCCGACGGCGCCATCGTGGAACTGGGCGGACCCGCCGCCGGCCGGCCGGGGCCGGATTTGACGGGGTTGTGGGTGGGCTCGGAGGGCACACTGGGCATCGTGACCCGCATCTCCCTGCGCATCCTGCCCCTGCCCGAGACCGTGGTGACCCAACTGGCGCTCTTCCCCACGGTGGCCGACGCGGCGCGCGCCGTCTCGGGCATCATGGCGGCGGGCATCCTGCCGGCCGCCCTGGAACTGTTGGACAAGAAGATGATGACCATGGTGGACCGCTGGGTGCACGTGGGCTATCCGCCGGACGCGGGCGCCTGTCTGATCATCGAGATGGACGGGCTGACCGACGGCATGGACATCGAGTTGCGCCGCGTCGCCGAAGTCTGCGCGGCCAACCGCTCGATCGACGTGCAGACCGCCCGCGATCCCCAGCACGCCGCCCAGCTCTGGCTCTCCCGCCGGGCGGCCTACGGCTCCATGGCCCGCATCACGCCGGTGGTGTACGTGATCGACTGCTCCGTGCCCCGCAACCTGCTGGCCCAGGCCATCGAGGGCATCGTCGCCATCTGCGACCGGCGGGGGCTGGACGTCGTGACCGTGGCCCACGCGGGCGACGGCAATCTGCATCCCCTCATTCCGTTTGACCGGCGCGACCCGGCCAGCCGCGCGGCGGCGCTCGAGGCCCATCACGAGATCATGGAACTGTGCGTGGGCATGGGCGGCTCCATCACCGGCGAGCACGGCGTAGGGGTGGAAAAGCAGGAAGAGATCGACCTGATGTACGACGCCGACGAGTTGCGGGTGATGTTCGCCGTGAAGCAGGCGGTGGACGCCGAGGATCTCTGCAATCCCCGCAAGGTCTTTCCCGTGCGGCTGTTCCCCACCCGGCCGGGCGCCTCCGCCGCGCAGGTGCGCACCGAATGAGCGGCGGAGACTCCATCGCCCAGCGCATCGCCGCCGAGTTGGGTCCTTCCCTGGCCTCCGGCGCCGCGGACGCCCTGGGCGCGGCGGCCATGGGGAGCCTGACGCCGCGCGCCGTGGCGTTTCCCCAAACCGAGGAGCAGGTGGCCGCCCTGCTGGCGCTGGCCAACCGGGAGCGCTGGTCCGTCGTCCCCTGGGGCAGCGGCAGCAGCCGCGCCGGCGGCGCCCCACCCAGCCGCTACGATCTCGCCCTCCTCCTCACCGGCTTGGGGCGCCTGCTGGATCATGACAGCGACAACCTGACCCTCACCGCCCAGGGCGGCCTGGGCTTGGCCGAAGCCAACCGCCTGGCCCGCCCCCACCACCAGTTTCTGCCCCTGGGCTATGCCCACGAACGCCGCACCCTGGGCGGGTTGGTGGCCGCCAACCGCACGCCCCCGCAGCGGCTGCTCTATGGAGATACGCGGGACCTGCTCCTCGGCCTGCGGGTGGCGGCCACCGACGGCAGTCTCGTGCGCTATGGCCGCAAGGTGCTGAAGAACGTGGCCGGGTACGACATGAACAAGCTCTTCCTCGGTTCCGAGGGCCTGCTGGGGGTGATCGTGGAGGTGACCTTCAAGCTCTCCGCGCTGCCCGACGAGACGGCCGGCCTGCTGGGCGCCTTCCCAAGCGGGTCCCAGGCGTTCGCCTGCGCGGCGGCGCTGTTCCGCTCCGCGCTGCTGCCGAGCGGGCTGTTCGTGCTGGACGATGCCGCGGGCACCGCGTTGCGCGCGGCCCAGGGCCTGCCGGCCCGGCGTGCCGCCGCCCATCTGCTGGTTGGCTTCGAGGGGCGGGGCGTCACGGTAAAGCGCCAGTTGGCCGATGGCCGCGCGCTGCTGGCGACCCACGGCGCCGGCGCCGCGGAATCCTTCGCCGTGCTGACGGCGCCCGCGGCGGAAGCGCTCGAGCGCCCGGTTGTCGCGGGGGAGTCCACGCCCGTGCGGGTGCGACTGGGCATGCCCGCCACCGACCTGCCGGCCGCGTGGGCCGCCCTTGGGGACGATCTCGCGACGCGGGGCGGTGAGAGCAAGGTCGCGGACTACGGTGCGGGCCGCTTGTCGGTGGCCCTGCCGGAGCCTCCGCCTGAACGGCAGATGGAATTCGCGGAGCGGTTGGGCCGCATGCGCTCCCGCCTGGCGGAGCGGCGCGGCTTCGCGGTGTTGCAGAGCGCCCCGGAGCACCTGCGCGCCCAAATCCCACCCTGGGGCGATCTGGGCGGCGAACTGGCCCTGCTGCGCGCGCTCAAGGCCCGCCTCGATCCCAACGGCATCCTCGCGCCGGGACGGTTTTTTTGAACAACGGCCAACGGCTTTTCACCACAAAGGACAAGAAGGACACAAAGAACTGCAAAGGAAATTGCTGTCGCACTCGTCGGGCAGGATGTCATTCTGAGCGCAGCGAAGAATCTATGGTTCGTCCGCACGCGATAAGCGATCGCTTTTGACAACTCCTTCTCGTGGGTCGGGAAAAGAATCCCTTGCAGTTCTTCGTGTCCTTCGTGTCCTTTGTGGTGAAAAGGGCAGTTCGCAGTTTTTCTGCCGATGAGGAGAGTCATGCTGAAGCGCATATTGCTGGGCGTGCTGGTGGTGCTGCTGCTAGCGGTGGCCGGCGCCGGTGGGTTTGCCTGGTACCTGCACCGGCGGGCGCTGCCGGACTATGCCGGCGTCGTGACCGTGCCCGGGCTGAAACAGCCGGTGGAAATCCTGCGGGACCGCTGGGGGGTGCCGCACATCTTCGCGGGCAGCCTGGAGGATGCCGCCTTTGCCCAGGGCTGGGCGGTGGCCCAGGACCGGCTGTTCCACCTGGATCTGCTTCGGCATGCAACCCAGGGCCGGCTGTCCGAAATCTTCGGCAGCGCGACGGTGGACACGGACAAGCTCTTCCGCACGCTGGATTTCCACGGCGAGGGCCGCCGCATGCTGGAGCGCTCCTCTCCCCAAGTCCGCGCGGGCGTGGCAGCCTACGTGCGCGGGGTGAACGCCTACGCCGCGACGCTGGGCGGCCGCCTGCCGGTGGAATTCGCCCTGCTGCGCATCGATTTCCAGCCCCTGGCGGCAGACGAGATGATGGGGATCATCCCCTACATGGTATTCAGCCTGATGGACACCTGGCCGCTGGAGACGGTCTATGAGCGGCTCGCCGGAAAGCTGGGGCCCGAGCGCTTCGCCCGCCTCTTCCCCGATGTTGCGGGCGGGCCGGTGGCCGCCTATCCCCCCAGCGCGGAAGTGCATTCGGACGTGATCTTGGCGGGCATTGCAGCGGCGGAGCGGCTGGGGCTGCTGGGGGAGGCCGGGGCCAGCAACAACTGGGTGGTCGCCCCCCGCAAGAGCGCGTCCGGCCAGGCCATCCTCGCCAACGATCCCCACCTGCCGCTGGGCCTGCCGGCTACCTGGCACACCGTCCACCTCTCCACGCCGGAGGTGGACGTGGCCGGGGTGGCCCTGCTCGGCTTGCCCGGGGTGACGATCGGCCACAACCGGGACATTGCCTGGGGCCTGACCAACCTGATGGCCGACGGCGGAGACTTCTTCGTCGAGAAGCTCAACCCCGACAATCCGGGGGAAGTGATGTACCGGGGCCAGTGGGTGAAGCTGCAGGAACGCGAGGAAACGATCCACGTGAAGGGCGGCGCGGACGTGAAGCTCACCGTCCGCTCGTCGCCCCACGGCCCCCTCGTGAACAACTTGATCAAGGGCGAGACCCATGCGCTTGCCCTGCGCTGGACGGTCAACGCGGCCGGCGACGCCAGTGAACTGGAGGCGATCCTGGCGCTGAACCGGGCCCGCAACTGGAGCGACTTCCGGGCGGCCCTGCGGGGCATGGGCGGCGTGGCCCAGAACTTCGCCTACGCGGACCGCAAGGGGAACATCGGCGTGCAGTCCAGCGGGCGCATCCCCATCCGCCAGGGCAATCCGGCGGGCCACCGCTATCGCATCGGCTGGGACGGTTCCCAGGAATGGAACGGCTTCGTGCCCTTCGAGCGCATGCCGTTCACCTACAATCCTCCGCAAGGGTGGATCGCCACGGCCAACACGCCGCCCTTCCGCCGCCCGGCGCCGTTCTACATCGCCGCCTACTACGAGCCGCGGGACCGCTGGCTGCGCATTGCCGAGGTGCTGGCGGCCAAGGACAAGCTTTCCGTGGCCGACATGCAAGCGCTGCAATTCGACCACGTGTGGGTGGGGGCGCGGGAGCTCGCCGCGAAGCTGCGGGAGGCCTACGCGGCAGCGCCGCCGGCAGACGCCACCGAGCGGGCCGCCCTGCAGTTGTTCGACGGCTGGAACGGCGCCATGGAGGTGGACAGCCCGGCCGCCGCGCTCTTCGCGGAATTCTTCCCCGCGCTGTTCCCGGAGATCTTCGCCGATGAGTTGGGCGCCGATCTGGCCCGGACCGTGCAGTCCCAGACCAACCTCTATGCCACCCTGCTGCGGCAGGTGCTGGAGGGCGATACCGTCTGGCTGGACCGCGTGGACACCCCGCAAAAGGAAGGCTGGCCCGACGTGATCCGCCCGGCGTTCGCCAAAGCGGTCGCGCGCCTGAAGCAGCAGTTGGGCGGCGCACCCGCTTCCTGGACGTGGGGGCGGCTGCATACCTACGAGGCGACCCATGCCCTCGGGCGGGTGCGCTGGCTGGCACCGTACTTCAACCGCGGGCCGTTCCCGGTCGCCGGCAGCCCCATGACCGTGGGCAAGATGCAGTACCCCTTCGGCACGTTCCAGGTGAATCACGGCGCGTCCATGCGGCAGATCACCGACTTCGCGGACCTCAACGGCGCGCGGGTGGTGCTGCCCGGCGGCGAATCGGGGATTCCCGCCTCGCCCCACTATGCGGACGATCTGCAACTCTGGCGAACGGGCCAATCCCACCCGCTGCCCATGGACCGCGCCGAGGTGGAAAAGCAGATGGACGGGCGGCTCGTGTTGCAGTCGGAAGGGGGCGGGTGAACCTGAGGTCCCAATGCGTCGCAAGCGCGCCGTCCGCGCCCGCGCGGACGGGCACGGAGGCCCGTCCTACCCCGCAAGTGCTGGCGGTCTGCTCGAGAGAGCGGTTGCGCCGCGCAGTTCGCCGCAAGAGGCGACGGGGCGCTGACCCTGTGCTAGCGTCATTTCCGGTGCGCGGCGCATTGCGCCCGCCCGCCGTAGCCCGCCTCTGGAGCGAAGGATGGAAGCGACCCTGACCCCGGCGCTGGCCCGGCCCCGGCCCGCGGCCGATGCGCCGCACTTGCGCGCCGCCTGGGAGAACGCGGAGTCCTGGTGCATCAAGTGTGGATTCTGCCTGCCCGCGTGCCCCACCTACCGCGAGACGGGCGTCGAGGCGTCGTCCCCGCGCGGGCGGCTGGACCTGATGTACGCGGTCGCGTCCGGCAGGCTGCCGCTGGAGGCCGCCGAGCACCAGATGTGGTTCTGCCTGGGCTGCCAGGCCTGCGAGACGGCCTGCCCGTCGGGCATCCGCTATCACGATATTCTGGAAGCCGCGCGGTTCGATTCCGCCGCCCGCCGCGCTCAGGGTGTTGGCGCGTGGCGGCGCCGCTTCCTGCTGCGCGTGGTGCTGCCTTCCCCGGCCCTGCTGCGGGGGGTGGTGGGGTTGCTGGCGCTCTATCGGCGTTCCGGTCTGCAGCGCCTGGTGCGCGGCACGCGGTTGCTGCGCCTGATTCCGCCCCTGGCCCGCCTGGAGGCGCGCATGCCGCCCATCGCGTTTCCGGTGCGCTGGCGGGGCGCGCTGGCGGAAGCGCCCGCGGCGGTGGGCGCGCCCGGACGCCCCGCCCGGGCGGCGCTGCTCACCGGCTGCGTGATGGACGCGGCCTTCGGCGCCGTGCACGCGGCCACGGTGCGGGTGCTCTCCAGGAACGGCATCCGGACGGAAGTGCCCGCCGGGCAGGGCTGCTGCGGCGCGCTGCACCTGCACGCGGGTGACGAGCGGGCCGTGCGCGATCTGGCCCGCAGCAATATCGCGGCCTTCGAGGCGGCGGGGGACGGAGCGATCGTCGTCAATTCCGCGGGGTGCGGCGCCCTGCTGAAGGACTACGGCCGGCTGCTGGCCGCCGAGCCCGCCTGGCGGGAACGGGCCGAGCGCTTCAGCCGCCGCGTGCTGGACGTGAGCGAATTCCTGGCGGGGCTGGCGCTGGCGCCGCCGGGGCCGCTGCCGCTCAGGGTGGCCTACGACGATCCGTGCCACCTGCTGCATGCGCAGCAGGTGCGGGAGCCGCCCCGGCAGGTGCTGGGGCAGATCCCCGGCCTGATCTTGGTGCCCCTGCGCGAGGCCGACATGTGCTGCGGCGGCGCGGGCAGCTACGCCGTCACGCAGCCGGAGATGTCCACCCGCCTGCTGAACCGCAAGCTCGACCATATCGCCGCCTCCGGCGCGGAAGTGGTGGCCACGGGCAACCCGGGCTGCCTGTTGCAGTTGCGCATTGGGGTAGAGTCCCGCGGACTGGCGGTGCGCGTGGTGCATCCCGTGGAATTGTTGGACGAGGCCTATGGCCGGCGCTAGGGGCCACGGTGCCTGGGGCCGCCGGGCCGGCTTTTGGCGCCGTTGGGCACTGGCGGGCGCGCTCTGCGCCGCCGTGCTGGCGCCGGGCCTCTGCCGCGCGGCGGATCCGGAATGGGCGGCCGTGGGCAGCACCTTATTGCCGGGCGTCGGGCAGATCGCCAACGGGGACTACGCCGCGGGCGCCCTTCAATTGGGCCTCACGTTTGCCCTTGCCCGCCAGTATGTCCTGCTCAGCGAGAAGCCGGACTATCTGCAACCGAAGGAGCGGGTGGACAGCCGCAACAACCTGATTCTCGTCAACCAGACCACCTTCGAGGGGGATCTCTACGGCACGGCACTCACCGATCTGACGTTCTATTCCGCCTTCGCCGCCTACCGGGACGCCCGCAATGCCCGCAAGAATTCCGGGTACGCCACGCCCGCCCCCCAGGAATCCGCCGGCGACCTGGCGGTGGCGCCCTTTCGCTGGGAATACCTGCGCCGTCCGACGACGTTCGTGCCCTTGGCGGCGGCGCTCTACTTTGCCGCGACGCCCGCGACCGATCAGCGCTACCTCTACAAGCCCGACCGCAGCATCTCGCGGGACACCCTGCGCAACGGGGCTTTTCTGCAGAGCGAAATGGTGGCCATCGGGGAGGAAGCGTTCTTCCGGGGCTTCATCAACAACGGGCTGAGCGACAGCCTGGGCGCGGGGTGGGGACTGTTCCTGTCGTCCGCGTTCTTTGGCTTGGCCCATGAAGGCATCGGCGGGCAGGCCTCGGCCGGGCAGGCCACGCTCTTCGGTCTCTATCTGGGGTGGATTCAGCAGCGCAACGACTACGATATCCGCGAGGGCGTGGCGATCCACTTCTGGTGGGATTTCCTGGTGTCGTTGGGCATGCTGCAGCAGCGCAAGGACAAGAACCAGGAAGTGCAGTTGCTGCACGTCAACTGGCGGTTCTAACCGCGGATCGTCCGCCCTGCCCGCACCCCCAGGGAACCGCG
This sequence comes from bacterium, assembly GCA_041482995.1. Classification (GTDB taxonomy): domain Bacteria; phylum SAR324; class SAR324; order SAR324; family JACQKK01; genus JBGPEV01. The sequence continues at coordinate 7,561 of JBGPEV010000063.1, forward strand.
CAGACGGGCCGTCCCACCTTTGAAGGATCAGGAATTCCGTGCCGCCCGAACCGATGCAGCATCCCCACGCGCGCCACAACCGGTTGGCTCTGCCGGCTTCCGCGTTCTTCCAGTCCATCGGCTTCGGCCTGTCCAACCCCTTCTTGCCCTTGATCCTGCGGGAAATGGGAGTGGTCAGCAATCTGGAGACCTGGGTCGGCTATCTGGTGGGCCTGTACTTCACCCTCAGCTTCAGCCTCACGCCCGTGTGGGGCGCGGTGGCGGACCACTATGGGCGCAAGCTCATGGTGCTGCGCACCAGCATCGGCATGGGGCTGATCTACTTGCTGATGCCGTTCACGACCTCGCTCTATTGGTTTCTCCTGGCGTTCCTGCTGTTGGGCACCACCAACGGCCTGATCCCCTCCTGCCAAGCGCTGATGGCGACCACCACGCCGCCGCGGCAGTTGGCCAGTTCCCTCGCGCTGCTCCAGACCGGCGCGTTGATCGGGGGGACGCTGGGGCCGGTCTTCGGCGCCGTGCTCGCCGGCTGGCTGCCCGCCTATCGCGACCTGTTCTGGATGGCCGGGGGCTTCACGCTCGCGGCGGGCTTGGTGGCGCTGGTGTTCGCGCGGGAGGACTTCGTGCGCCCGCGGGGCAAGCTGGAACTGCATCCGCTGCGGGACCTGACCACCGTGCTGCGTCTGCCCGGCGTGCCGGCCCTGCTGGCGATCTATCTCACCTACCAGCTCACCTACAACGGCAGCGTGCCGGTGGTCTCGGTCTACACGCTGCACCTGCTGGAAGCGGCGGGCATCCGCGAAGCGCAGCAGATCAACATTTGGGTGGGCGCGGTCTCCGTCATGCTGCCCGTGGGCAGCGTCCTCGCCGTGCCGATTTGGACGCGGCTGTTGGACCGCTTTGGGCCGGCCCGCTTGCTCCCGGTCTGCCTGGGCACGGGGGCCGTGGGCGTGCTGTTGCTGGCCCTGGTGTACACTCCGCTGCAACTCGCCGCGGCGCGCGGGGTGCTGGGGCTGCTCGCCGTGGGGATCGGCCCGGCGACGATTGCGCTGGTGAAGGGCCGCGCTCCCGCGGGCATGGAGTCCCGCGTGCTGGCCTTCATGGCGGGGTGCGGCATGATCGGCATGGGGTTCGGCCCCCTGCTGGCCGGGCAGATCGGCCCCTGGTTGGGCCTGCGCGCCTATTTCCTGCTGAACTGCCTGCTCCTGCTGGTGGGGCTCTACCTCTGGCGGCGGGCGAGCCGTGTCGCCCCCACTCCGGCGACGTGACGGCGGCGTCGCGCCGGGGCCTGAGAGCGTCTAACACAACTGCTGACACGACCTTCGCGGAGTTTATCCTTGAGCAACGCGAAGGGCTCGAGGGCAGGCGCCGGCCACGAAGACCACAAAGAGAATTTTGCTCCTCGGGGCAGCAGTTCTGAGAAAGGTGAAGTAGTGCATCATTCCGCTGTGTTGGCTCAAATCGTACGCTGAGTCGGCGTGAAAAATTCGCCGTTTCTTGTGTCCTTCGTGTTGAGGGAGTTTGCAGTTCTGTTAGGCGCCCTTAGCAGGTTACGGAAAAACCCATCGAGATTCTCCTGCCCTATTTCCGCGCTGGGTTTTTTGAGACCCCAGGGCCGGGTTTTCGATGTTCTCAGTGGCCTCTTTGGCTCTGGAAGGGGCCTGGGAGGCTGCTTCCCTGCTCA
>JBGPEV010000064.1:0-9213 GCA_041482995.1 bacterium
GCCCGTTCGGCAAACTGTCAGCAAAGTGGATTCCCGCCCCCATACAAACTCTCACCCACTCAAACCCCCGAGGCTCCGCCGGACGAGTGGTTCCAGCCTTACTCGGGGTTTCAGGGCGGGGGCGCCCCGGGCAACCGCATTCTCGAGAAGACTTCAGAAGAAGTGGGTGGCGGCGGGCCTCCTGGCCCGCCCGGACACATGCGGACGGGCACGGAGGCCCATCCCACCCGGCAAGTGTGGGCGGCCTTTTCGAGAATGCGGTTGCCCCGCGGGGGCGCATAGGGCGAACGCGAAGTCGGCATCCAACGCCGATGAATGGGAGGACAGGCTCCGGTCCGCCCTACCGAAGCAATGGGCGGTCTGGAGTCGACCTTGTGAGTGCCCTGCGGGCGCCCCATTGCTATCGGGAGGTGGAGGGGCGTACTTTTCCAAGTAGCGCCGCCCGGCGGGAAAGGGGGACGCGGCAACACCGCCGGCCTCAGTCCACGAAACGTGGCCTCCGCAGTGCGGGGGGGAAGGAGCCATGGCCAATTTACGCCGTCATGTACGGGCATTGACGCAGACCCAGCGGCTTGCCGCCGCCACATCCGGGTCCACCCCGGAGCCCCGGGACGTGTTGGGCGCCGAACAGGCCTACCTGGCCGGCCGGCGGGCCCAATTGGGAATCGAGCGCAAGGACGGCGGTAATGCCGCCGCGCTTGCGATCTCCGGCGGAGGGGTGCGCTCGGCCACGTTCAGCTTGGGCGTGCTGCAGGCCCTGGCCCGGCGCGATCTGCTGGAGCCCTTCGACTATCTCTCGACCGTGTCCGGCGGCGGCTACATCGGAAGCTCGCTCATGTGGTGGCTGAGCGGCCAGGCCGGCAACTCGCCGCAGGCGGACGGGATGGCCTTCGGACTTTCCGGGGGGGACTTCCCCTATGGCGTCGATCCGCCTCACCCGCGCAAGGGAGCCAAGGACAAGCCCGCGCAGCGGGCCGTGTTGCGCTATCTGCGGCAGCGGGGCGAATACCTGACCCCCGGGGGTGGGATCACGCTCACTTCCGGGATCGCCGCCGTTCTGCGGGCCATGGTGTTGAATCTGGCGGTGTTGCTGGTGTTCCTGATGACCGCCATTGTCGCGCTGGAGTGGGCCTCGCACTACCTGTTGGGCCGGTCGCCCACGGTGGTGGGATTCTACCTGTGGATCGCCAATGCGCTGGAAGGCTGGATCAAGACCTACACGGGCGAGACGGTGTTCTTCCCGCTGGAATTCCTGCCCTACCTGATCCTGCCCGCCGCGGCGCTGCTTTTCGCGGCGCTTTCCATCCTGCTGCAATTGCTCTATTCGGCGGTGCTGGCGGTGGGGTGGATCCGCAACAACACCCTGCGCTACGCCATCTCCCGGCTGGTGGACCGCTCCGCGGGCCGCTACGCCGGGATCATCGTCGGCGCCCTCGTGCTGGGGACGCTGCCGTTCGCCCACCTGTTGGTGGTCGAGGCGAACGGGTGGCTGTCCTCCGCCATCTCGGGCGGCATCTCCGCGGGGGGCGGCGCGCTGGGGCTGCTGGCCGGCCTGGTGGCCTTCCTGAAGCGCGGCCAGTTGGACGCATCGTCGAAAACCACGCTGGCGGCCATCGCCACGGGAGCGGCACTGCTGCTCTATGCCCTGATCTGGATCTCCTTTTCCCTCGTGCGGTGGACCATCCCCCACCCCGCCGCGATCGGTCCGGCCCACCAGTGGCTTGCGGGGATCGCCCTGGTGGCGCTGGTGTTCAGCCTGCTGGTGGATATCGACTACCTGACGCTGCATCGCTTCTACCGCGACCGGCTGATGGAGGCGTTTCTGCCCGACTGGGACAACGTGTGGAACGAATCCTCCGGGGCCGCCAAGACCGCGGACCGCGCGGCCCTGGCGACGCTGCAGAGCGGGCGTGCCGGCTTCGCCCCCTATCATCTGATCAACTGCAATCTGGTGTTGGTCGATTCCCGCGATCTGACCTGGCGCGAACGGGGCGGGGACAGCTTCGTGCTCGCGCCGCTGTATTGCGGGGGGAATGCCGTCGGCTGGCGCAGCACCGAATCGTTCATGGGGGGTAAGCTGAGCCTGGCGACCGCCATGGCCACCTCCGGCGCGGCGGCCAATCCCAATTCGCTCGGCTCGATGCGCAATGCCCTGGTCTCGCTGCTGATGACGATCCTCAACGTGCGCCTGGGGATCTGGGTGGGAAATCCGCGCTATGCGGCGGTGCAACATTTTTGGCCCAATCACCTCGTGCCGGGATTGTCCCAGGTGCTGACGACCCGCGGCATGGGCTTTCACGAGCAGGCGCTGTTCGTCCAGATCAGCGACGGCGGCCACTTCGAGAACCTGGCGCTCTATGAGCTGATCCGGCGGCGCGCGCGGCTGATCGTGCTCTGCGACGGGGGGGCGGACCCCCAGTACCGCTTCGAGGATTTCCAGCGCCTGGGCCGGCGGATCGGCATCGACTTCGGCGCCGCCATCGACATCGCCGCGTCGAAAGGATTGCAGACCGTGTGTCCCGACAAGGAGCGGCCCTTCGGCTGGCCCAATGACCGCTGCGCGGCGGAAGCGGGATTCGTGCTGGGTGACATCCGCTACGCCGACGGCAGTACCGGAACCCTGATTTACGTCAAGGCCACCCTGACCAAGGGCCTGCCGCCGGAGGTGCTGGGCTATGCAGAGGCCCACCCGACGTTTCCCAACCAGACCACGGCCGACCAGTTCTTCGATGAGGAACAGTTCGAGGCCTACCGCCAACTCGGCTACCACCTGGGCGCCCAAATGATCGCGGACGCGGACCTGAAGGACAAATTGGCCACCCTCTAAGAGCGCGAAACAGAACTGCTGAACCACAACGACACTACGAACACGACGGGATTTCGATAGATGCGGTTCGGCGCGAGATGGGGCTTCAAGCCTGCTTTTCGTTGTGTGCGTTGTGCTCGTTGTGGTTCAAGGCAGGCGGCAGTTTTGTTAGAAGGTCTAAGTCCTGACGCCGGCCGTCAGCGCCCAATGCCCCGGGCCATGAGCACCGCGAGCAGGGGCAAGATGGCGAACAAGTGCACCTCGATCATCAGCGCCCGGCGCACGAGTTTGAAGGACGGCTCGGGGATGACGGGTGCTTGGCCCTGGCGCGGGCCCTTGCCCCAGCGCAGGAAGTGCAGCGTGGGCGCAATGGAGATCGAGGCCACCACCAGGAACCCGATCCACAGGGCATGGAAGAACGGGTTGCCCAAGTAGTATGCCGAGCCCTTTCCTACCCAGAACACCCGCAGCAACCCCGTGGCCAGCACCACCCCGGCCGTGATGCCGAAGGCCAGGTCCACACGCTGCAACAGAGCGGCGCTGGCTGCGTTAAGCGCCGGGCGGTAGAGCAACAACTCGGCCACCAGCAGGCCGGCCAGCGCCAGCACGCTAATGAAATGCAGGTACGCGACAATCCATTCCGCAGCCATGAGACGCTCCACTGAGGGGACAATATATACCGTTCGGATAGGATCCCCTGATGGAACTGGGGAGGGAATGCAACCCGCGGATGGAATGGTACATGGCAAACGCATTCTCGTAAAAACCGCAACACTGACCGGTGGGGCCGGGCCTCCTGGACCGTCCACGCAGGTCCGGGCGGGCCAGGAGGCCCACCGCCACCCGCTTTAGCAAAGGTCTCATCGAGAATGCGTTCGCCCTGGGGGCTGGTCCTGTTTCAGCTTGGAAGCGATGGCGCGAACTGCCACAGCAGATTCCTCATTTCATTCGGAATGGCATCAACGAGGGCTTGCCACACGTTGCAAGTCAGGGGGCCAGCCGTCAGCCGTCCGTACCCATCGCGTAGACATGGCCATCGATGGGGGGATGCCCGACCGGTGACGGACAGAACAGCGCCCCGGCGCCCCGGCGTCCCGCGCTCAGCGGTTTTCTTGCTCCGGCGCATCTCGGGTAGAAGGTCGTTGCGGCGACACGCCGAATAGTGGGGCGTTTGGGACCGGCTGCCGGGGAGCCCGAAGCAGCTAGAATCCGAATCTCACGAATGCGGCGAACCCCGATTCCACCGCGGCGCGCACTTCCGCACCGACAATCAGATTCGCACCGGCCTTGAACTCCGCGCCAGCCACTGCACCAATCGAGGACTTGCCCTCCAGATCGATCGTCACATCGACCTCGCTCAAATCCACGGTCCCGCTCAAACTGCTGTACCAGGCGGCGGCGTAGAGGGTCATCTTGTCGCTCGCCGGAATGGATACCCCATAGGCCACGTCAAAGATGTAGAGGTACGTGTCGGACGTGTCATTGCCCGCGTATCCGTAGGTGTACGCCAAGGACAGACCGTGCTTCAGTTGTCCCGACTCTCCGACGATGTGCCGGTAGAACACGCCAACGGCGGTTCCGTTAGACGGATCAAGAACCTTGCTGTCCGGATCGATGTGCAACGTGCCTGCCTGGAATCCCAGCATTCCACGATCCGACACGCCGAAACCCACAGCCGCTGTCAACCGGGTAGCCTGAAAGGTTTCCGTTTCCGAGGTCCCGGCCAATGTTCCGGTAACGTCCCGATTGGCGCTGGAATAGGAGATTTGCAGGCGGCCTTCGCCGGACTTCGTATCTGGAACTGGATTGCCGATGGTGTTGGCCTGCGAAACGCCTGCCGCGACGAACACCATCATGCTGGCTGCGATACCCAGCTTCCACCACATGGGCGCCTCACTTGGCTCGCGTGCGCTGCGTTGTGGCAGACTCTCACGAATTGTCATGGCGAAATCCCTCCTCCCTGAAGGCTTCTGGGCTTGTCAACCCAGGGATTCTGAAGGATTTCGCCATCCCCTTGGTAAAATATCCGGGTCTAGGAGTCTGTCGGACTTTCTTGATATACTCCTGGCATACGACATCAAGGGAAACAAGCGCAAGGGAGATCAGGGATGACTCGCTTTGTGAATGCGGACCGGCAGACCAGCTACCTGCCGCCACCAGGGAGCCCTGCGGGTTCACGGCCAGGGCCGATACCTCCCCCTTGGGAATGGCGATGGGCTTGCCGGCCTCCGTCCGTCCCGGAATTTGCCAGCCGCGCACGGTATTGCCCGTGCCGTAGTAGAGGCGCGCGTTGTCGGGCGAAATGGCCAGCGCCACCGCGGGCGCATCGCGCAGCACGTCATGGAGCTTGGGCGCGATGGATTGGGGCGTGAGGCGGGTCACCCCGCCGGCAAGTTCCTGCTCCGTGGCGGAAACCCGCTGCGCCAGGTTGGCCATGCCCGAGAGAAACAGGCTGGAGAAGTCCCCGGTGTGGTTGACCACTTCCTGCCGCTTGATCTCTCCCGTCTCCACGTCGGTGAGCGTCACCGAGACCTGCCAGAGCGTATCGGTCACCTTGGTGACCTGGCCCGTGACGATCTTGCGCACGCCCAGCAACTTGCCCAGTTGCACGGCGCAGGAGGGTTCCGTGCACGTCTGCAATTGCAGCGCCTGCTCCTTCATGATCTTGTCGAGTTCTGCGCGATTGATCATCGTCCAGCGCCCCGTCTTGAGCAGTTCGGCGCGCAGTTGGTTGGTCAACACGCCGCCTTGCTCCTTGGTGGAGCCGACGATCTCCAGGTCCAGCACGGCCATCATTTCCCGCTGGGGCTGGGCGGTGGCGAGGCCACCAAAGACAAGCAGGCCCAGGATCGGAACGACACGCGTTGCCACCCTTGCGCGGGTGGGCCGGGATACACGGTGCAACAGGGCCGGTTTCTCCATGCCTGACACCTCCTGGCAGCCCGTTCGATACACTCTACGGGATCTCCCGACTCCCCCAATGACCCTGGTCATGGCGGACGGGACGGGAAAAATCAATCCCCGGCGATCTCTATTCTTGCGATAGCGGGCCTATCAGCCACCGGCGGCCGGCGCTTCGGCGATATCGGTCAACCTACTTCTTCCCGCGCGGGCGGTTCAGGAAATCGCGCAGGCGGCGCGTGGGGGCGTCACCGTGGAAGGTGGCGGCGAAGGCGTCGATGCTGGCCTGGACGCCCACGGCGGGCGGTGTCTCCAGCCAGTCCTCGATCAGGCGCTTCTGGGCGCGGATGGCGGCGGGGTCGGCGCGCAGGATGTCGTCGATCCAGGGCCGCAGGCCGGCGTCGGACTGGCCCTCCGGCACGAGCTTTTGCAGGAAGCCGATGCGGTGCGCCTCGGTGGCGTCAATGATATTGCCCCGATAGAGCAGTTCCCGCGTATGGCCCCAGCCGATCAGCGTGGGCAGCAGGCGCGCCTCGATCACGGAGGGCAGGCCCACCTGGGTCTCGGGCATGCCGTACCGGCTGCCCGCGGTGCCCAGGCGAAGATCGCACGCGGCGGCCACCTCCATGCCTCCGCCCAGGCAGAAGCCCTCGATGCGCGCAATGCTGGGCACGGGCAAGGCCTGCAAGCCGTGGCAGGCATGGTGCAGCAGCGTGATGAACTCGCGCGCTGAATCGGGCGTGAAGTCCACCATCTCGGCGATGTTCACCCCGCCCAGGAACGAGCCGCCGGGCGGCCCCGTGACGATCGCCAGCCGCAGGCCGTCGTCCCGGCGCAGCGCCTCCAGGGCCTGCGCCAGGGACGTGGTGAGCGCGCGCCCGATCAGGTTGACCTGCTTCTCCCCATGCAGGGTCAGCGTTGCGACTCCGTCGCGCATCTTCACGTCCACACCCGTAGCTGGCGTCATAGGCTCCGATCGGAAGAACAACTGCTTCAGCACCAAGGCACAAAGACACGAAGGCACAAAGGGTTTACCAGAAAGACCCTCTTCGTGTCTTTGTGCCTTCGTGCCTTTGTGCTTGAGCTGTTGCCACGGCCGCTAGTTGCGGTAGCGCCTGACGATGTTGGCGATGCCCTGGCGCTGCATTTGGCGGGAAAGCCGGCGGGCCTCGGCTTCGTCGTCAAAGGGTCCGGCCACCACGGCGAAGAAGCCGTTGGCAGCCATGTCCATCATCACGGGGGCTTGGGGAAACCGCGCCTGCAAGCGCTCGCGCAGGTTTTCCGCCGTGTCCAGGTCCGGATAGGCGGCGGCCTGAACCACGTATTGCTGGTAGGCCTTCAGGCCCAGGTTGGGATTCACGTTCTCGGGCCACTGCAGCACGGTGATGCGCACGCGCGTCGTGCCGTTCTCGATCATGCCCAGGTGCTGCGCGGCGATGCGGGAGAGGTCCAGCACGCGGCCCTTGGCGTAGGGCCCGCGGTCGTTGATGCGCACCCACACCTTGCGCCCGTTCTCCAGGTTCTCCACTTCCACCTTGGTGCCGATCGGCAGCACGGGGTGGGCGGCCGTCAAGCCGTACTGGTTGTAGACCTCGCCGTTGGCCGTGGGCTTGCCGTGAAAGCTCGGTCCGTACCAGGAGGCGACCCCTTGCAGGTAGGGCGCGAGCGTGCGCGGGTCCAGTTCGGGTGGCGGCTGCAAGGAAAGTGTGCCACCGGGCGGAAGCGCGGAATCGGTGGGGTTTGAGTAGCCGCTGCCGTCGGCGTTCGGGTTTCCGGCGTCATCGGGAAGCGGATCGAGCACGCCGGGATGGTCACTGGCCGTCGAGCGGTCCTGACCGATGCGTGGATAGGGCTTGGGCTGCAGCGCCTGTTCCCACAGGTAGGCATAGGGCTGTGACGGGGCGTTTGGCGCCAAGTTCCTCGCGGGCGGCACCCCCGCGCCCGGCGTCTCCGCCGCCGCGGGAACTTGCGCTTCCGGTGCCTGGGTCTGCGCACCACCACAGGCGGCCAGGAGCGCGGCGAGCAGCAACGGCGTGAACTTGGTCTGAATGCGGACGGAATACATCATCAATTTGCGGTTCTTCGCGGTTGCTTGGTGTCCTTCGTGTCCGGAGCTTGCACTCGAGCGTAGCGAAGGGTGGTGAAAAGGCAGTTGCTGTATTTCCCGCTAGGGGTGCACACGCAGCAGCCGCGCGGCGCGCTTGGCGAAGTAGGTGAGTATGATGTCCGCCCCGGCGCGCTTGATGCCGGTCAGGCATTCCATCATGGCGCGGTCCAGGTCGATCCAGCCGTTGCGGGCCGCCGCCCAGAGCATGGCGTACTCGCCGCTCACGTTGTAGGCGGCCACGGGCACGTTCACCGCCTGGCGCACGGCATGGATGATGTCCAAATAGGGCAGCGCCGGCTTGACCATCACGATGTCGGCCGCCTCGGCCAAATCCTGCAGCACCTCCTTCATGGCCTCGCGGCCGTTGGCGGGGTCCATCTGGTAGGTGGTGCGGTCGCCAAACTGGGGCGCGCCCTCGGCCGCCTCCCGGAACGGGCCGTAGAACGCGGACGCGAACTTGGCGCTGTAGGCCATGATCGGCGTGTTGCTGAAACCGGCCCCGTCCAGCGCGGCGCGGATGGCCCCCACGCGCCCGTCCATCATGTCCGAGGGCGAGACCATGTCCGCGCCCGCCTTGGCATGGGAGACCGCCATGCGCGCCAGCACCTCCAGGGTCGGGTCGTTGAGAATCCGTTCCCCCTCGACCAGTCCGCAGTGGCCGTGCTCCAGCCACTCGCAGAGGCAGACGTCGGTCATCACCACCAGCTCCGGGTACTTCTGCTTCATGGCGCGGATGCAGCGCTGGATCAGGCCGTCGTCGGCGACGGCATGGCGCCCCTCACGGTCCTTCTCGCGGGGCACGCCGAACAGGTCCACCGCGGGAATGCCCAGGTCCACCACCTCGGCCAGTTCCTTCACGGCCTCGTCGATGGAGAGCTGATAGACCTCCGGCATGGAGGAAACGGGGTGCCGGATGCGCTCCCCCTCCGTGATGAACAAGGGATAGATGAAATCGCTCGGAGAGAGGCTGGTCTCGCGCACCATGCGGCGCAAGGCCGGGGTCGCGCGCAACCGGCGCGGCCGTTCCGCGGGAAATGGCATGTGGGCCTTGGTCCTTCCACCGTCAGGAGGTTCGTCAATCAGGGAATGAAAGCAACATTCCGGCCAAACAGGGCCCGAGGACGAAGGTTAGCCTAACGCGGAAGGGCGGGGGGGAGGGGAAAAACAGCCAACTGCTTTTTTCACCACAAAGGACACGAAGGACACAAAGGAGGGTGTAGATGACCGGCAACTTAGCGAGGTGAGAAAGATCTGCCCGCGCCGTCGCGACGCTGTCCGTCCCCCCACTACCGGTTCGGGACCGTTGGGTCCGAGGGTGGCGTCTCGCCTCTCTTTCTTGCACGGAGACAGATCGCCTCGCCAAATGAGCGCCAGCCATACGGACCGCCGTTCCGCCAGC
>JBGPEV010000065.1:0-9055 GCA_041482995.1 bacterium
AGAGCTGGCGCGCCTGATCGTAGGCGGAGCGGGATTCCGCGGTATGGCCGTGGCGAGTTTCCAGATGGGCCAACGCACAGAGCGCCAGCGCCTGCCCCGGCTTGGCGCCCGCCTGCTCGAACAACGTGACGGCCTCGCGATAGGCGTTTCGGGCTGCCTCGTGCTCGTGGTACAGGGCGTGGTGGTCGCCTTTTTTCAGGCGCTCGCGGGCCTGCTGATAGTCACTCGGTTGGGTGTCGCCGGACATAGGCACAGGCAAGGGAGGGAAACCGGTCTCGTCACGGCGCCGGCCTTGGCTTGCCGCGAATTTCCAGCAGGGTGCGGTGGCACATCCGGCCCCGCTCTCCCATTCATCTTCGCAGTGCCAAGATGCGGATTCCGTGGCTGTCTGTTCAAAGATATCAGTTCGTTGGGTGCTGATGCCCGGGTAACGTTACCCTAGAGAACAGCGAAAGAAAACCAATTTTTGCCGTGGCGTTCACCCAAAGGTGGGCGCCCCGCGGAAGGCTGCTGAATGTCGCGGGTATTCGTGCTGGATCTGCAAGTGCGGGATTACGAGCTGGATCAATATGGCGTGGTGAACAATGCCGTTTACCTGAGTTACTTGGAGCACACGCGGCACGAGTTCCTCATGCGGTTGGGGATCGATCCGGCGGCGGTTGCGCGCTCGGGACGCTCCCTGGCGCTCTCGGAGATTCACGTCGCCTTCCGCAGTTCCCTGCGCTCGCGGGAGTCCTTCCAGGTGCGGCTGCGCGTGAAGACCCTCAGCGGCGCGCGGGTCAGCTTCGCGCAGGAGATCGTGGCGCTGCCGGAGCAGCGGCGGGTCGTCGAGGCGGAGGCGGTGGCCGTATTTCTGGACGAACGCGGGCGCCCCTTGCGCTTGGACCCAGAGCACCGCCGCCTGTTCTCGGCCTACCTGATGCCATCGGAAGGGGTGTAGGGGCGCGCTGCTGGGCGCCCTGGCGTGCCGGTGCATCCGCTCACCGGCGCAGGCGGCGCTTGCGGTCCTGCACGCGTGCCGTCGCGCCCAATAGGACCGTGGCCAGCGCAGCGTCCCGCTCCACGGCGGCTTCCAGGTGTTCGGCCAGCGCCGGGGAGGCGTGCTCCTCATCCACCAGGTTGTTGCCGATCAACAACAGGTCCAAGCCTGCCCCGAGGCCCAGTGGGAGTGCCTGCGCGGTGGGCATCGTTTTCTGCAAGCCCTGCATCTGCAAATCGTCCGACAGCAGCAACGCTTGGGGCAGCCGCTGCCGCAGCGCGCCCAGGGCGGTGCGGGACATGGACACCGGTTGCACCGCATCCCATTGCCGCACGTGGCCGTGGCAGACCAGCACGGCCTCGCCGTGGATGCGCGCGCCCAGATCGTGGAACAGGCCCAGTTGCTCCTCGTCGATCGTTTCGCTCAGGTCGGTCAGCTCGTCATGGCTGTTGGTGCGGGCGCCCCCAAGCCCCGGATAGTGCTTCAGGCACAGCCCCAGGTTCACCTCCCGCGCCGCCGTGTCGACCGCCTCCACGCACGCCCGCACCACGGCGGGGTCGGCCGCGTAGGAGCGCTGGTGCGCGCCGATGTCCGGATTGGTGGGATTCAGGTTGAGATCGACCACCGGCGCCAAGTTGATGTGAATGCCCAGTTCCACCAGTTCGCCGTAGCTGGCGCGCGCCACGCTCAGCCGCTCCGCCGGATGCAACGCCGCGAACGCTGCGGCGCTGGGCAAGGGAGCGAATCCCAGGCGCTCCTTCAGGCGGCGTACCTTGCCCCCTTCCTGGTCCACCAGCACGAGGGGCTGGGAGGGCAAGTCCGCCAGCTCCGCGCAAAGGGCCTTCACCTGGGCGGGGGACTGCACGTTGCGGCCATAGACGCGGGAATTCACATCGTAGTCGAACAGGATCACCCCGCCCAGCCCGAAGCGGCGCTCAAAATCCCGCAGCCAATCCGGAACGCGCGTGCCCCGAAATCCCAGCACCAGGACTTCGCCGACCCGGTCCGCCGCTGCCATGGAAGATGCCTGACCCTGCGCCGGCATCCGCGCGCGGGGCGCGCATGCCGGAGAAGATTGGGGGAGTGGGGGCCTAGGGAATCAGCAGCACTTTGCCCGTGGTTTTGCGTCCTTCCAGGGCATCGTGGGACTGCTTGGCCTGGGCCAGGGGGAAGGTGGCGCCGATGCGCACCTTCAGCTTGCCGCTGCTCACCATGTTCATCACCGCGCTGGACCGGTTTTCCAGGTCCTGGCGCGAGGCGATGTAGCTCACCAGCGTGGGCCGGGTGAGGAACAGCGAGCCTTTGGAGGCCAACAGGCCCAGGTTGAACGGCGCAACCGGGCCGCTCGCTTGCCCATAGAGCACCATCAGGCCCCGGGGGCGGAGCAGGTCCAGGCCCTTCTCGAAGGTGTCTTTTCCCACGGAGTCGTACACCACGTCCAGCTTGCGGGTGCCGGCAAGCTTCGAGGTCTCCGCCGCGAAGTCCGTCTGGGTGTAGAGGATCACGTGATCCGAGCCCGCTTCCTTGGCCAGCTTGGCCTTCTCATCGGTGGAGACGGTGGAAATCACGGTGGCGCCCGCCATCTTCGCCATCTGGATCAGCAGCAGCCCCACGCCGCCCGCGCCGGCGTGGACGAGGCACCAGTCCCCCTTCTTGAGCGGATAGGTGTCGTGGGCCAAGTAATGGGCCGTCATGCCCTGCAGCATGATGGCGGCGGCCATCTTGGTGTCCATGCCTTTGGGCACCTTCACGGCGCGGTCGGCCGGAATCAGGTGGTATTCCGCATAGGACCCCAAGATGCCTGTCCAGGCCACCTTGTCGCCCTTGGCAAAGCCAGAGACGCCTGCCCCCAGCCCCTCGACCGTGCCGGCGCCTTCGCTGCCCGGCGTGTAGGGGAACTGCATGGGGTACAGGCCGGAGCGCTGATAGGTGTCCACGTAGTTGAGTCCGGCGGCGTCCAGCTTCACCAGCAACTGCCCCTTGCCCGGTTGGGGCGTGGGCATTTCCTCCAGTTTCATTACATCCGATCCGCCAGGTGCCGTGATTCGAATTGCCTTCATGCAAACCCCTCCACGTGTTTGGAATATGGGCATTCCGCCCGTAAGTGGCCGCTTGGGACCTTCGGTGGGCACAGGTTAGCCCCAGATACACTTGGATGTAAAATTGGGTAGTGGGTCAGTTCACCATGACCCTCTGGGCGGAAAAACAGCAGACCCCTCGCAACTGCGCTCGGGGTGACACCCATCCTGTCATTCCGAGCGCAGTTGCGAGGAATCTGCTGTTCAGCGCCAAACTGACCCGCTACCTAAAATTGCGGGCAGCCCCGGCTCCGTTTCAGCGGCGATGCCCGTCCGGCTGGGTGCGTAAGTGAGCGGCGGGAAACCCACCGCGCGGGAATGGCCGCCGGCGAACCGGCACGGGAGGCCGCCGAATCGGTGGGAGCACAATGGAATCCCCGGGGCGGCCATGTGTTAGTGTGTTGAAGCCGACGCGCCCCGTGGGCCGGCCCGGTGTCACGACGCATCGGCCCGGCGGAACCGAACCGCGACGCCACGTATCGCATGACGGTGAGACGTCCCATGACCGACCCAACCGTGGAGCAAGCCTTGGCGGCCAAGCTCGCCCAGGGCCGGCCCGTGACCTTCAGCCTGGAGGAGTCCCAGGTCGTCACGGACGCGCTGCGTGCCGCGATGGCGGTGGTGCTGGACTGTCCGCCGGACGCGATCACCGACGATGCCCGCGTGTTCGACGATCTGGGCCTGGATTCCATCGACGTGTTCGATCTGCTCGATCAATTGGCCGAGCGCTTCGAGAGCCCCGTGGAACTGGAGCAACTGCCACCGGCGCTGATTCGGGGCCAGGAAGGAATGACGTTTGCCGACTTCGCTGCCGGCATGCTGGACTATTTCCGTTCGGCGCCGCCGCCTGCCCCGCCCGGGCAGCGGCCCGCCTGACCCATGGGGTGCCGACGCCGGATGGGGCCAGGAAGGGCGGCGCCGCCGCGCGCTACCGCACGGACTGGTGGAGAAACTTCAATTCCTCTTCGCGGATATCGGATACGAACATGTGCCCCGGCGCGTGAGTGATGGCCAGGGGCAGTTGCGCGCGCGACAGCGCCTCCTGGGGGGTCACTCCGCAAGCCCAAAAGACGGGAATCTCGCCTTCGCGGATGGGCACGGGATCGCCATAGGTGGGCGCGCCGATGTCCGCGATGCCGATGGCGCCGGGGTCACCCTGGTGCACGGGCGCGCCGTGCACTTCCGGAAAGGCCCCCGTCACCAGCGCCGCCGTGATCGCCTTCTCCGGCGTGAAAGGCCGCATGGAGACCACCAGTGGACCCTGGAACACGCCGGCGGGGCGGGTGGGGATGTTGGTGCGATACATGGGCACATTGCATCCGCAGGTCACGTTGCGCACCTCCAGGCCCGCCTCCAGCAGGGGCTTTTCGAAGCTGAAGCTGCAGCCGAGCAGGAAGGTCACGAAGTCGTCCCGCCAGAGATCGGCCACGTCGGTGCGCTCCCCGGTCATCTTGCCGTCGCGGAAGATGCGGTAGCGCGGGAGATCCTTGCGCAAGTCGGACCCGGGCGCCAGCCGTTTCGCCTCCACGCTGCCCGCCTCCACCACCTCCAGCAGCGGGCACGGCTTCTGGTTGCGCTGGCAAAACAGCAGAAAGTCGAACGCGGCGCTCTCCGGCACCACCACCAGGTTGGCCTGGACGTAGCCGGAAGCCTGGCCGGAGGTCGGGGCCGCGAATCGTCCCGCGCGGATTTCCGCGCGCAATTCCTGGCTGGGAAGCATGGGCGTCCTCGCAAGCGGGTCAGCGGCGACTGCAGACACGATGCCATGGGTACCGCCACGAATCTTGCCATAACCCACGCAAAGCCGATATTGTGACCCGTAGGAGACACCGTCGGCGCTCAAAATCCCGCGGCCAATCTGGAACGCGCGGCGCTTCCAGACGTTGGGCTTCACCGAGCCCCAGGCTCAGGGCTTTGCCGAGATTCTTGAGGACACGCTTTCCGAACTGCGGGCCGACTTGGCGACGAAGGACTTTGTGCGCCAAGAAATCGGCGAGTTTCGAGCGGAGATGCGCCAGGGAATGAGCGAGCTTGAGCATCGCCTGGTCACGCAAATGAAGGACCTCGAGCTTCGGACCGCGGAGCGCCTGCGCGCCCAAACGACGTGGTTCTTCGCAATGCAACTCGCACTTGTATCGGCCGCCTTCGCCCTCCTCAAACTACTTTCGTAGCTCCCCGCAGTTCCAGCACGGGATCAATGCTGGGCGTTTCCGGGCGCATGGGGATGATGCATGGCAGAGTCCCCCGCGCCGGAATCGTAGCCCCGCAGGGTCACGTACTGGCGCGCCTGATGCTGGGAGAGCAGCGGCAGCGTCTCCAGGTGCGCGCGCAGGTGAACCGCGCGCAGTTCGCCCAACAGACGGGCGATCTCCGCCACTCGCCGCTCCATATCCTTCTCGTCGATGGTCTGCCGGGCGAAAGACTGGTCCAACTCGCGCTCGAGATCCACGACGCGCCGGCCGAGGTCCGTGGCTCGGGTATGCATGCGGTCGAACACCTGCTGCACCGCGGCGCGTTGATCGGCCGTCAAATCCAGGGGCGCCGCCAATTGCAGCACGTGCGCCGGCCCGGGATAGCGGTTCAGCTCGGCGGGCTTGGCCAGACCCCAGCCCTCGCCCTTCAGCAGCGCCTGCACGTCTTCCGGTGACAGAGACTTGATCTCCCGTGACTCCTGGCCCTGATAGGGAGAAGGGGTCGGGGATTGCCCCAGCGCCAGCAACGGCAGCAGCAGCACGGCGAAAGAAAACAAAGCGATTCGAAACCTGTTGGACATGTTCTACTCCGGTGGAAACGAGTGGCCTCAACCGTTCGGCCACCTGGGTTCAGTGCCGATGGGCGCTCTCATAGGCCTGCTGCATGCGCTCCGGCCAGAGCGACCAGACGTAGCCGAGCACGGCCTGCATGTCTTCCTCGCTCAGCCGGTCGCGAAAGCTGCGCATGGGGGAATCCTGGGCGGGGGAGCCGTTCCTCAGGTAGCCGAACAGCACGTCCGGCGGATGATGGTGGGCATGCCCCCGGGCGTTCAAGGCCGGGGCCAGATACCCGCCCCCGGGTTTGCCGCCGCCCTGGGGCGCCAGCGGATTCTCTCCCTGCGCCTGCTCGCCGTGACAATCCTTGCAATACTGCCGGAAGAGCGCCTCGCCCCGCGCGACCTGTTGGGGGGATGCGGCCGCCAGCGGATTTTTCGCCCCGCCCGGCCACCAGAAATCGACCGTGGCCAAGCCACCGAAGAGCAGCACCGAGCCGGCGACCAGCAGCCACCCCACGGGGCGGGTGGCGCGCGCGGGACGGGGGGCCTTCCCGCCCTTTTCATGCTTCGCCATTGCGCTCCATTGCCACCTATCCTGATTCGCGGCCGGCTGGGGGCCTCCGCGGCCATTCAAGAACAATACACCGCGAGTTGGCAATTCTTTCGACTGGCCTCCTTCACATTGCCGTCGATTGATCAAACCTGGCAAATGGCATCTAATATGTCCTGCCGGAGCGATGCGCCGGAGGGCGGCCGGTTGGTGTTGGAAGGCCGCCAGTTGCGCGCCCCGGGCCAGGGCAGCGGGCACCCACCCGCTTGCTGGCGATTCGTCTCCCCTCCTCCGGATCCGTGAACCCTCCAACACCCTGCACCTCTTCTCACGTAAGGGCCCAATCATGGCGCCGTACCGACCGTTCTCCATCGTGGAACAAGCCCCCCCAGACCCCATCCTTGGCATCGTGGAACAGTACAAGAAGGACGCGAATCCCAAGAAGGTGAACCTGTGCATCGGCGTCTTTCAAGACGAGACGGGCCGCAATCCCGTGCTGAAGTCCGTCAAGCAGGCCGAACGCATCTGGCTGGAGCAGGAGAACACCAAGGATTACCTCGGGATGGCGGGGGAGGACGCGTACGGCCGGCTCGTGCAGGAGATGGTGTTTGGCAAGGACCACCCCGTGATCAAGGACAAGCGCGCGGTGACCTTGCATGCTCCGGGTGGAACCGGAGCCCTGCGCGTGGGCGCGGATTTCATCCATTCCCAGATGCCCAAGGCCGCCGCGTGGATCAGCGACCCCACGTGGCCCAACCACAGGGGCATCTTCCAGAGTGCGGGCATGGAGGTGAAGTCCTACGCCTACTACGACGCGCAGAACCACGGCCTGGCGCTGGAGCGCATGCTGGACTCCCTGGAGCAGATTCCGGAGGGCGACCTGGTGGTGATCCACGCCTGTTGCCACAATCCCACCGGGGTCGATCCGGTACCGGAGCAATGGGAGCGCATCGTCGAGGTGTTCAAGCGCCGTCCGATCGTGCCCTTCCTGGACTTTGCCTACCAGGGCTTCGCCAATGGGTTGGAGCAGGACGCCCATGGCGTGCGCGCCTTTGCCAAGGCCGGGCTGGAGATGATGGTCTCCAGCAGCTTTTCGAAGAACTTCGGGCTTTACCGCGAGCGCGTGGGCGCGCTGACGATCGTCACGGCGGACACCGCCGAGGCGAACCGGGTGCTGAGCCGCGTGAAACTGACGGTGCGGGCCAACTACTCCAACCCCCCCGCCCACGGCGGCAAGGTGGTGGAAATCGTGCTCTCCAATCCAGAGTTGCGCAGCCTGTGGGAAGCGGAAGTGACCGCCATGCGCAACCGCATCCACCAGATGCGGCGCCAGTTCGTCGATGGAATGAAGGCCAAGGGCGTAAAGCGGAGCTTCGAGTTCATTGTCGGCCAGCACGGCATGTTCTCCTTCTGCGGCGTGACGCCCGAGGAGGTGAAGGTGCTGAAGGAGAAGTACGGCATCTATCTGGTGGACAATGGCCGCATCAACGTGGCGGCGATGACCCCCGGCAACATGGACTATCTCACGTCCGCCATCGCCGCGGTGCTGAACGGCAAGTAGCGGCCGCCCGCGCAGGGCGTGCCGCGCCCTGCCCTGCCGGCGCGGGGCCGCCTCAGCTCTTCCCGATGGGGCGGCTCCACACGCCGCGCAGGGTGTCCAGCATCGCCAGCGCCGTCTGGATCACGCCGGCGGAAGTGAAGCTGTATTCCTGGAAGCCGACGCCATTGGCCTGCCGCTCCCCCATGGGCGCGCCAAAGTCACCCTCCGGGTCCTTTTGCGCGGCGAAGATGAAATACGGCAGGAAGTCGTACTCCTCCTTCGCGCTCACGCGCGCGCCCTTGACCTTCGCCGTGACTTCCGCGCCGAGGATCAGCAGGTACTCACGGGACGCGTTGTGAAGGGTGCGGCGCAGCAAGAACGGCACGGCCCACTCGCGCCGGGGGGCAAAGCGCATCAGCTTCTCCGCGTCCGGCGTGCCTTGCAACACGGCCGTCACGAACTCGGCGAAGGGCGCGTAGTCCTTGCCCAGCTTGGTCTTCAGGATGTTGAGCTGCATCTTGAACTGGCCCGGGGGCGCCGTGAAGAACGGCTCGGGCACGGAATCCACGTTGAGGGTGGCCACGCCCCACGTGCCCTTTACCCGCGCCGCAGCCGGGGGGGCGGGCGCGGCCTTGGGCGCTCCGGGCGCCGGTCCGGGTCCGGGGCGGGGCGGCAGAGGTTTCTGCTCCTGCACGAAGGCGCGCAATTCTTCGATCGGCGCCCGGACGTAGGTGACCGCCTGGTTCAGTTGGCGCTTCAGATCGTAGTAGAAGCCGAACGCCTCGCTCTGGGGCACCGGCCCGGCGGAGAGCGCGGCGGGCATCCGCTCGTTGATGCGGCTCGTCAGGTCGTTGAAATACCGGGCCGGCACCAGCTTCAGGATTTGCGCTTCCTGCCCCGGGGACTCGGCCAGCCAACCCAGCAGGGATTTTCCCCGCACCTGGTAGTGCTGGTAGATCTCGTACTTGCGGGCATCGTTTTTCAGCCGCACCGTCAGCCAGTGCATCAGGTATTCGTGGCGGAGCAGTTGGAAGCGCGCGTAGTTGAAGCGGAATTCCCGCTCCTGCCCCTGCAACTTGGCCCGGAATCCATCGCGGAAAAACAGCATGAAGAAGAAGTTGCGGTACCGGTAGCTCTGCAGGATCTGCGGGAACGTGTA
>JBGPEV010000066.1:0-9043 GCA_041482995.1 bacterium
CGTGCTGCTGCGCATCCTCAACGAGCGCCAGTTCCAGAGGGAGAAGATCCCCCTGCTGACGGCCATCGCCACCAGCAACCCCACGGTGGACGACTATTACAACGAGCCGCTGGACCCGGCGAACCTGGACCGCTTCACGATCCAGCTCCGCTCCCACAGCCTGATCCAGGGCAACCAGTGGGATTCCGTCAAGCAGTTGATGGACCTCTACGCTTCCACCCAGTTCAGCGAGGAAGTGAAGCCGGAGCCGATCCTCAACCGCGAGATTTTCGACCACGCCTACCGCTTGCTGCACAAGGTGGAAGTGCCGGAGTCCATCAAGCGGGCGCTGATCGAGTTGCTTTCCCGCTTCATCAACCAGTTCAAGCTCGACCACACCAACTCGCTCATCACCGACCGCAGCTTCCTGGTGAAGACGATCAAGATCTTGCGGGCGCGGGCGCTGATGGAAGGCCGCATGCACGTGCTTCCGGCCGATCTGGGTGTGCTCTCCTTCATCACTACCTTCCGGGTGCCGGAGGAGATCGACCGCTCCATGCCCGCCCTCGTCGCCGAGGTGATCCAGCGCGCGGCGGAGTAGTCCGGCGCGATGAAGCCGCGCGAGATCATCCGCTTGCTGGAACGGGACGGCTGGCGGCTCCATTCCGTGAAAGGCAGCCATCATCATTTCAAACATCCCGTCAGGAAGGGAAAGGTGACAGTTCCCTTCCATACACGTGGCTTACCCCCTTCAACGCTTGCGAGCATTCTCAAGCAAGCGGGTCTTTCGTGATTCCACTGATCCAGACCCGAGGGTCGCCCATGAAGACACGCCGCTATGCGATTGTGATCGAAAGAGGAACGGACGGATTCGGGGGCTACGTCCCGGACCTGCCGGGATGCGTCACCACGGGAGCGACACCGGAGGAAGTGCGGAGCAATCTGGTGGAGGCGATCTCGTTACACCTTCACGGCATGTGGGAAGACGGCGACCCTTTGCCTGAGCCGGCCTCGCAAGTGGACTATGTGGCGGTGCCCGACGATCCTCACGTCTGGGCCGAAGGCGTGGAAGTCGTCGAGCCATCGGCCGCGGTAGCCCGCAAGAGTTGATCGACCGCTCCATGCCCGCCATCGTCGCCGAGGTGATCCAGCGCGCGGCGCAGTAGGGCGGTCCACCATTCGTAGTGCTGACATTGCAGTCAGCTCCGTCCGCCGCGCGGACGGAGCCACTCGCCACGCATCCGCCCGGCCCGGGGAAGGCCCATGCCCCTGCTCGATTGGCTGCTGGAGATCCTGCTCGGCGCCGCGCTGGGGTTTCTCGGCGGCATGTTCGGCATCGGCGGCGGGGTGCTGGCGATTCCCACCCTGGGATTGCTCTTCGGCTTCAGCCAGCAGATGGCGCAGGGCACGGCGATGGTCACGGTCGTGCCCAACGTCTACTTGGCGCTCTGGCTCTACCGGCGCCGCCATGCGCTCTCCCTCAAGCTCGGGCTGCTGCTGGGCGCCGGCAGCGTGGTGTTCACCTACCTGGCGGCCCGGCTGGCCCTGGGGCTGGATTCCCATCTGCTGCGGCGCTGCTTCGCCGGGTTCGTGATGGCGATGGCCGCCTATCTGATCTTCAAGGCGCGCGCACCGGCGCCCGGTGCAGGCGAACCCGCGCCCGTGCTTTCCCGGCGCTGGCTTCCCGGCGTCGGCGCGCTCGTGGGGATCGTCTCCGGCTTCTTCGGCGTGGGTGGAGGACTGATCACCCCGCCCCTGCTGACCGGATTGTTCGGCATGCGGCAACTGGCGGCCCAGGGCATGGCCTTGGCGCTGGTGGCGCCGGGAGCAACCATCGCCCTGATCACCTACGGGCTCGGAAACCAGGTCAATTGGACGATGGGGGTCCTGTTGGCCGTGGGAGGATTCCTGGCGGTATCGCCAGGCGTGGCCCTGGCCCATCGCCTGCCGGAGCGGCTGCTGAAGGGCTCGTTCGGGGTATTCTTGCTGCTGGCGGCGGGCACTCTGTACTGGACGTCCCTGCGCTGAACCGCCGCTCCCTCACGCCAGTTCGTTGATTTGCCGCGCCAGTTCGACGTCCCAGGTGCTCAGGCCCCCCAGGTCATGGGTGTGCAACGCGATGGAGACGCGGTTGTACACGTTGCTCCAGTCGGGATGGTGATTCAGCCGTTCGGCCAGCAGCGCCACCCGGCTCATGAACCCGAAGGCCTCCACGAAGGTGCTGAAGCGAAAGTCGCGCACCAGCTTTCCGCCCTGCAGCGCCCAGCCGGGAATCTCGCCCAGCCGGGCTTGGGTCTCTGCCAACGTCAGGGCGCGGCGTTCGATCATCGAGTCACCCGACTGGAACCGGCAGCCTCCCGCCTGGCGTGAGAATGCGGGAGGCGCAGAACGGCGAAGAGCGTCCAACAAAACCGCTAACTTCTTTGAACCACAACGAACACGACGAACACAACGAAAAGCGACTATGAAGCCACGCTTCGCTGCTTCCCACATCGAACGTATCTTCGCCGTGTTCGTCGTGGTTCAGCAGTTCTGTTATTCCATTTCCAATTCGTTCCGTGAACATTCCGCGGGGTAGGGACGCAGCATGCTGCGCCCCTACGGATGGCGTTTCTGAACCTTTGATGTAGAAACCGTATCAGGCGCTCTAAGAGCGGCGGCTGAACCAGCCCACCCCCTTCTCCCGGTAGTAGTCGGCAAAGTAGGTGTAGCCCGTCCACACCGTCCACACGGCGGAAATCCAGAGCAGACTGCGGCCGATGGCCGTCAGGGGCAGGCCGAAGGGGTCGTTGTTCAGGAGCAGCGTGCCCGTGGCGAGCATCTGCATGATCGTCTTGGCCTTGGCCCCCCGCACCGCGGCGATGGCGACGCCCTCGATCGCCGCCACTTGCCGCAGACCCGACACCGCGAATTCCCGCAGGATGATCACGATCGTCGGCACCGGGTCGGCGATCCCCTCCGACACCAGCATCACCAAGCTGGCGCTGATGAGGATCTTGTCCGCGATGGGATCGAGCAGCTTGCCCATCTGGGTGACCTCATGGCGCTCGCGGGCCAACGTGCCGTCCCAATAGTCCGTCAGGCAGGCGACGAAGAAAATCGCCAGCGCGATGACGTTGGAGACCGGGCCGTGCCAATAGATCAGCGCCACCAGCACCGGCACCGCCAGGATGCGCGCAAAGGTCAACTGGTTGGGCGTCGTCCACTTCAGCCAGCGGGAGCCCGCCGCCGCGGAAGCTGAGGAGGGGGAGGATTGCGTCATAGTCACGGGACCCGGCCGCCGGGAAACCCCCGGCCCGATGTGACGTAGATCAGATTGGCCCGCGTTACCGGGCCCGGAATTTCGTGCTAGCCTGCTGTTCGTCTCCCGCGCCACGGGGCGGTGCGCAATCGGCCCCGGCAGTCCAGAGCCCGCCAACTGGCCCATGCCCGCTGCGGGCGGTGTCGCGCGGATGGACGCATCGGCTACCGTCATCATGGCTCCCGATGGGGCCAATTGCAACGGTGCCCCTGGCATTGGGCGTCGGCCGGAGTCGGGTGGCCGCGGATTCAAGACCGGTTATGAAGCTTTCTCTGCTCAGCTACAGCTACAAGACCACGCCCATCGAATGGCGGGAACGTCTGGCGCTATCCCCGGATCAGGTGCCCGGCTGGCTGCTGGACGTGCGGGAACGCGCGGGGCTGGACGAACTGATGGTGCTCTCCACCTGCAACCGGGTGGAATATTACTTCGTCACCGAGGATGAGGGCTACGCCTTCCGCACGCTGGTGGACCTGCTGCGGGACCGCTTTCCGGAAGGTGGGGTGGATCTGGACGGGTCCGCCGTCAAGCTGAGCCGCCGGGCCGCGCTGAATCACGTGTTCCGCGTGGCCGCCAGCCTGGAATCGATGGTGATTGGCGAGCCGCAGATCCTGGGTCAAGTGAAAGATGCCCAGCAATTGGCCGCGACGCACCGGCTCACGGGGCCGTTCCTGGGCGCGCTGATGCCGCAGGTGTTCCGCACGGCCAAGCGCGTGCGGACGGAGACCCAAATCGCGCGCTTTCCCGTCTCGGTGAGCTTCGTGGCCGCCGAGTTGGCGGGCAAGATCTTCGACGATCTCACGGACCAGACCGTGCTGGTGGTGGGCGCCGGGGAAATGGCGGAGCTGGCGGTGACGCATCTGATGGCCGCGGGGGTGCGCCGCCTGGTGATCGCGAACCGCACGTTCGCCAGCGCGGTGAGTCTGGCGGAGCGCTTCGGCGGCAGCGCCGTGCCCTTTGACCAGATGGCCGAGCATTTGGCGCACGCGGACATCGTGATCAGTTCCACGGGAGCAAGGGGATTCATCCTCACCCCCGAGACGGTGCGGGGCGCCATGCGCTCCCGGCGCGGCAAGCCCATGTTCTTCATCGACATCGCGGTGCCGCGCGACATCGATCCGGCGATCAACCAGTTGTCCGACGTGTATCTCTACGACATCGACGATTTGCAGAGCGTGGCCAACTCCAACCTGAAGGAGCGCGAACGGGAGGCGGCCGCGGCCCAGGCGATCGTCGAGGAGGATCTGGAGCGCTTCCTGCACTGGTTCGAATCCCTCGCCATGGTGCCCACGGTCAAGGCCTTGCGGGAGCGGTTCACGGCCGTAGGCGAGCAGGAGTTGGAACGGGCCTTGGCGCGCATGCATCATCTGCCGACCCAGGACCAGCTTCAGGTGCAGAAGCTCGTGCGCTCGGTCGTGAACAAGCTGCTGCACGTTCCCTCCACCCGGCTCAAGGCCCTGTCGGAAGACCAGGACGGCCTGCTCTACGCCGAGGCGCTCTGCCAGGTCTTCGAGTTGCAGCCGGAGCAGGTTTCCGGAGTCGAAGCTCCCGCGCAAGGCCAGGGCGAGTCCGCGCTCGCCGCGGGAGAGGCCGCGGCCGAGGGTGGGGGGTCCGTGCTGCGCCTGCCCATTCATCCCAAACCCGCGTCCTAGGCCCGCGATGGCCGGTCCACGCGACCCTGGGACTGCCGGCCCGCCCCCGCCCCGCCCGCCGGCCGATTCCCGCGCCGTCCTGCGCGGACTCACGTTCCTGAATCCGCGCGAAGCCAGCGACGCCGCGCCGCTCACCGAGGCGCTCTCTGCCCACGGCGCGACCGTGATCGAACGCCCAATGATCGCATTTGTCCCGCCCGCCAGTTGGGAGGCGTTCGACCGGCGGCTGGCCGCGCTCTCGGCGCAGGACTGGATCGCGTTCACCAGCGCGACCGCCGTCCGCTTTACCCTGCGCAGGCTGCAGATGCTGCGCCGCGCCCCCGCCGATCTGGCGGTGGCGCGCATCGCGACGGTGGGCAAGGGCACCGCCGCGGCGGTGCAGGAGGCGGAACTTGCGGTGGCGGTCACGCCGGAGAAGACCTATCAGGGCGAGGGCCTGCTGTCCGCCCTGCGGGAGCGGTTGCAGCCGGGCGACCGGGTCTGGCTGCCCCGGGCCGAGGAGGGCCGTGACACGCTGGCCGATGGCCTGCGCGCCCAGGGCGTGGATGTCACCGTGACGACCGTGTACCGCACGGTCGCCCCGGCGGACGGGCTGGGGCCCGCCCTGGATGCGCTGGAGGCGGGTCGCATCGATTGGCTCATTTTCACCAGTCCCTCCACCGCCGTGAACTTCTTCCGCATGCTCCCGGACGAACTGCGCCCGGCGGTGGTGCGGGGCGACCTGGAGCATCCTCCGCCCCGCGTGGCGTGCCTGGGCGCCGTATCGGCCTGGGCGGCGCGGGAGTTGGGCTTCCGCGTGCACGTCGTACCCCAACGGCAGGATCTTCCCGGTCTGGTGGAGGCGATCGCGGCGATGGTACAAGGGGAGCGCCGCCCGGATTGACCGGCGGCCCGACCGAGTGGAGTCCATGGCCAAAACCGCCCCGCCGACCCCGGACATCCTGGCCCAACTGCGCCAGCTGGCGCTGCAGTATCTGGTGCATTGCTTCCTCTACTACCGGCTGGACGAACCGGTGATCCCGGACGAGCAATTCGACCAGATCGCCCGCGACTTGCGGAAGCTGCGCCAAGCCTATCCCCGGGCGGAGATGCCCCACGCCGACGTGATTGACCCGGTGCTGGGGCCCGAGGTGTCCGGCTTCCAGATCCGCGCTTATCCCCCGCCGGTGATCGCCGCGGCCTTCAAGCTGCTCTATGACGCCAGCAACCAGCAGGTGGAGTTCGTGGAATTCGTGGAGCGGCGCGGCTATCGGGCGGAATTGGCGGGGCAAGGCACTTAGAGCGTCTAACAAAACTGCCACCTGCCTTGAACCACGACGAGCACAACGCACACAACGAAAAGCAGGCTTGAGGCCCCGTTTCGCGCCGAAACGCATCTATCGAATCCTCGTCGTGTTCGTTGTGCTCGTTGTGGTTCAGCAGTTTTGTCAGTCGCTCTTAGGCGCGGTGGCCCGCGGCGGCCTGAACGCAATTCCCAGTGCTATACATAGCGACAAAAATGATTAGCCACAGATGAAATCAGATCGTTTCCGATGAAGCGCCTATGCCCCGGAGACTGACTGCATGCGAGAAACATAGGACTGCTCTCCAAGGGGCTTTGAAGCAGGTTGAACAACCATGGGCGCGCAATGCTCCGCCTACGTCACTGCGCTGCGCAATCGCATGTGCGCTTCTTATCTGTGTTCATCTGTGTTTATCTGTGGCTGTAATAATGTTTGTGTTTAGAACTTCCGTCCCGGATAGCTCACGGCCAGGCTGGGCGAGGGATCGGCCTGCATGCCCCAGGGCGAAATCGGATAGCGCAAGCCGTTCTTGCTGAGCGCCGCGAGGCCGTCCAGCACCTTGGGCAGGAAGTGGACGGGAATCGCCATCAACAACTCGTCGTCCGCCACGCCCCCGAAGCGCCGCTCGGCGAAGCAGGGGATGGAGAGCGACGGCTCGCCCGTCTTCAGCGCCTTGCCCCAGGAATCCGCGCAGGCGCTCTCGCCCACGACGGTGAACTCCAGCTTCTTGTAGCCCTTCCACTGCAGCCCGTTGATGAACAGGATCATCTGCCCGGGCGTCGCGAAAATCAGGGCGATCTCCGGCGGGTCCAACCGGCCGCCAGCCAGGGGCGAGACGACGAGGGACTCATACTCGCCGGCGGGTGCGCAATCCATGGCGTGTTGATGGGCGGAGGCTTCCTGCTGGTCCGCGTACCACACCCCGGCCATCAGCTTGCCGCTCAACCACTCGTCGTTGCGCGGATGCAGGCCCACGGGCGTGCCGCACTGGGCGCCCGTCAGGTCGTCGAAGGTGATGCCGATCGTCCACCCCAAGTGCCGGGACTGGCCCACGATTTGATCCAGCGTGTACTTGGCCGCCGGGCGGCGGATCCTGGGAATGGCCTCCATCTCCGCTTTGCTCTTGAAGCGCTTCATGCCGATGGGCATGGTTTTCAGTTTCAGGTATTGATTCAGGCCATCCACCAAGGCGGGGTAGTCGAAGGCGGTGGCGGGCTTCCTCTGGGCTTCGGTCATGGGGGCTCCTCCTGGTGGAACTGCGTGTCCTCACGAAGCGTTTCACCGTGGGGCCACTGATTCCTCACTGTATCAGCGAGTTCGAATGGCGCAAGCGCCCGCTCGCGCTGGCGGGTTCGCCGGGGCATTCACGCGGGCAAAGGATTTTTACCAATTTCGCACAGATTGCTATTTTTGCTAAAATTGCCAAAATACTCATACCGATATGGCCAATCTCCCAGAGCCGAGTGCCAGGAGCCAAGCACCCGATATTCAGGTCAAGAGCCGAGAGCGAGAGGCGAGTGGACCCAAAGCCAGAGGCAGACAGGATGAGCGTGACGGAACGAATGACGCCCACCGAGGCGAAGCGAAATTTGGCAACCGTTCTCAGCAAGGTCGAGTACGGCCACCGGTCCATAATCGTTCAACGGCACGGCCGCGACATTGCTGCCGTGGTGCCAATCGAGTTCTACGAGCTATCGCGGAAGTTGTTGCAAGGGCTTGAGGACGAGGAGGACTGGAAAGCCATGCAAGAAGCTCTAGCCGACTCGGAGAACGCGGTGCCCCTGGATTGGGACCCCAACAGATATGGAAGGACCGTACAGGATTCGAATCGTTCGAAAAGCAGACAAAGAAATCCTCCGCGCGCCGCTGCTACTGCAAAGAATGGCGCGCGATCGCATCAGCGCGCTCGCCACTGATCCACGTGGGTTCGGCGTGATCGAACTCAAAGGCGAAGCTGGCTATCGCCTGCGGGTGGGGTCACATCGGGTACTGTTTGTAATTGACGACGCGGCACGGAGGATCACGATCACCGGATTTGGTCCCCGCACGGACAGTTATCGACGGTGAAGCGTGGCACTATCGCCCATACCGCCGCTGCCGCCGATGGTAGTCCCGCAGGGCGCGCAGGAAGTCGATCTTGCGGAAGGCCGGCCAGTTGGTATCGCAGAAATAGAACTCGGAATACACGCTCTGCCAGAGCAGGAACCCGGAGAGGCGCACCTCCCCGCTCGTGCGGATGATCAGGTCCGGGTCGGGCACGTGGGAGGTATAGAGGTAGGGCTGGATCGATTGCGGGGTCAATTCCGCGGCAATCTGTTGCGGGGAGAGTCCCTGGTCGGCCCGGTCATTCAGGTAGCCGCGGAAGGCCTCGACGATCTCCTCCCGCCCGCCATAGGCCACACCCACATTGAGCACCCGGCGCGTGTAGTGGCTGGTCGCCCGTTCCACCTCGCGGATGGAGTCCTGCACGGCGGGCGGCAGCTTGTCCGTCTGACCCAGCGTGCGCACGCGAATCTCGTTCTTGTGAATGCGGGGATGGGTCACCAACTCGAGGAATTTCTTCTCGAACAGCCGCATCAGGCCGTCCACCTCGCGGGCGGAACGGTTGAAGTTGTCCAGCGAGAAGATCCACACAGTGACCACCCGCACGCCGGCTTCCTCGCACCAGTTGAGCACTTCCTCCAGCTTGTCCGCCCCGCGGATGTGCCCGTCGAGGATGTCCAGCAGGGCCCGCCGGCGCGCATAGCGGCGGTTTCCATCCATGATGATGCCGATGTGTTGCGGCATGTGCCACGTGGGCATCTCGGCTTCCAGCCGCAGGCGATAGA
>JBGPEV010000067.1:0-8950 GCA_041482995.1 bacterium
CAAGCTGCACTTGCGCGTGGGAGATTTCGACCCCTCCTCCGAAGCGCTCTTCCCCGCCTATGAGCAGATCGAGGCGGCGGGGTTGCCCGTGGTGATCCACGCGGGCAGCGCTCCCGACCCCGGGCGGTTCACGGCGCCGGTCTATCTGCGGCGGCTGATGCTGCGCTTTCCCCGGTTGAAGATCGTCGTGGCGCACATGGGTTCCACCGAGTTCGAGGACTACGTGCGGCTGGCCCTCACCCATCCCACGCTGTATCTGGACACCACCATGGTGTTCGTGGAGTTCACCGCATGCGACCCTTTTCCTCCCGCGCTCTTGCCCGAATTGGAGGGGTTGTCCGGCCAGATCCTGTTCGGCAGCGACTTCCCGGCTATTCCCTACCCCCTCACCCACGCCATCGAGAGCGTCCTGAATCTGCCGGTCTCCGATGCGGCCAAGCGCCGCATCCTCCAGGGCAATGCCGCCCGGTTGTTTGGTGTGATTTAGCGCCGCTCACCCGGTGCGCAGGCCCGGCTTGCGGGTGGTTTCCAAAGGCTCACTGGCTTCCCAATCGCGCCCCTTGAGGGCGGAACCGTTGGTTGCACGGAATGATACCGTGAGGCCAAGTGTTGACGAGTTGAACGGGAGGGATGGCAGGCGCCGCCCCCTTGATGGGCCACTCAGCATCCGCGGAACCGGGATTATGAACAGATGGGCACGGCGGGACGTCTTGCGCAGTTTGATCCGATTGCCGCTCCTGGCGGGGCTGACGGCATTGTCGGCTGCGTGCGGAGACGGCGGCGGCAGTTCCAGCGGCTACGGGAGTTCCAGCAGCGGCGGGGGTAGCATGGCCCCGGCGGCGTGCGACGGGATCGTCCCCACGATGGATATCCATACCCATCCGGCCTGCCTGACCCTGGCGGGGTTGACGGCGGGACAAAGCGTCGTTGTCACCCTGATGGCGGGCGCCGGCGGCGCCGCCAATCACACCCACACCGCGACCCTGTCCATGACCGATGTCGTGACGCTCCGCGACGGGCCGAATCCGGTCACCGTGCCGTCTTCGGTCACCGGTCATACCCATCAGGTGACATTTACATAGGCGGCGGGCACTGCCCCGCAGGGCCCGCGGCAGGACCGTCCTTCAACCGCCGCTGGCCGTTGCCCGCACGGTGGTGAAACGGGTCGGGCCGCGCCGCCGGCGGTTGCGGCGCAGGCCGCCCATCGCGCGGCGCCGCTGATCGGCATGCCGCTCGGCCATCCCGGGGTCCAACAGCAACGCCTCGCGCAGGTCCTGGGCGGCCCGCTCCCCATCCCCCAGCTTGCGGTGGGCGAGGCTGCGCGCAAAGTAGGCGCTGGCCAAGCGCCGGTCGCGCCGGATCGCCTCGGAAAAATCCGCGATGGCGCGCGGGTAGTCCCGCAGCTGGTGGTAGGCCGATCCCCGGTTGACCAGGGCGGCGGCGGATTGCGGATTGGCCCGGATCGCCCGCTCGTAGTCCGCGAAGGCGCGCTCCCACTGGCCCAGATGCCGGTAGGCCGTGCCCCGGTTGCTGAGCGCGCCCGCGTAGCGCGGATGGAGGCTCAACGCCTGGTCGAAGTCGGCAATGGCCCGGCCGTGCTGACCCAGCTTGTTGTAGGCGGAGCCCCGGTTGTTGAAGGCGATGGGATCGGCGGGGTTCAGCTTGATGGCCCGTGTGAAATCCGTCACGGCCAGCACGTATTGGCCCTGCTTCAGGAAGGCCGAGCCGCGGTTGACGTAGAGTTCCGCGCTGTCCGGCGCCAAGTCCAGCGCCGCGGAGAAATCCCCCAGCGCCTGCACGCTCCACCCCAGCAGCAGGTAGGCCTTGCCCCGCGCATTGAACGCGGGCGCGAAGCCGGGATCGCCCTGCAGCACGGCGTCGAACACGGCAACGGCGGCGCGCAGCTCACCGGCCTTGGCAAGCTCCAGCCCGCGGTCAAAGACAGTGGGCGCGCGACGAAATAGTCGGGCGAGCTTCATGGAAACTCCCGCCGGATCGGGACGGTATCCGGGCGCTGCGATCCGTGTTGCTGGCGCCTCCCGCAAGCGTACGGCCACCCTACCGCCATCAGCGTAACATGCCGGTGGGGTAGGATACAGACGGAGAAGGGCGCCCCCAGGGCACCCGCAATCTCATCTCAAGTGCCCGGGCCGCGATCCGTGGTGGCGGGCGTCTCGCCCGCCCAGCGCCGGACGCTTGCGGGATGCGCCGACAATTCGGCGAGTTGGCGGGCGGGACGCCCGCCACCACCGGACGAAGCACTTGGGGGAACAGAATCTGCCGGGGCCCTGAGGGCGCCCCAAACTCCGCTGCTCCCTTTGCCCATGAGCGAGACCGTCGGGTGCTGACGAGTCTGCGCTGGGGCGGATCGCGATCCGCCCCAAACAGTAGCCCGACAGCCTCGCCCATGCGGGTCACCGGGGACTATGTAGGGGCCAGCACCGTAGGCGCCAGCAGCGCCGTGCGCTGCTCCCGGGCAGTTGTCTCGCTTCCCCGAGAGCGAACCCCGCTTGCCGGGTCGACCCTGGCAGCACTGGCGGGGATGGGCCGGGGATGGGGTGCGGTTCGCCGGCCCGCGCCCTGGGCCACATTGCTAACGGCACCCCGCGATGTTAACCAGGGCGTAACCTCGATTGCCCCTACCCTCCCTTGCAGAGCCGCTATGAACGCCATGAAGAAGCCCTTGACGGAAAAAATGATCGCCGGGAAGGACGGCGGGATCGGCTGGATCACGTTCAACAATCCGGCCCGGCACAACGCCGTGTCCATGTCCATGTGGGAAGGACTGGAGGCGATCGTGCAAGACTACCTGGCGGACGAGTCGATCCGCGTGATCGTGTTGAAAGGGGCGGGCGACAAGGCGTTCGTCTCCGGCGCCGACATCTCGGAGTTCGAGGAGAAGCGCTCCTCGATGGAAGGCGTCAAGCTGTACAACGCCGCCACGGACCGCGCCTCGGAGGAACTGAGGCGGGCGGGCAAGCCCACCATCGCCATGATCAACGGGTACTGCATCGGGGGCGGAGTCTCCATCGCCATGTCCTGCGACCTGCGCATCGCCGCGGAAAATTCCAAGTTCGGCGTGCCCGCCGCCAAGCTCGGCCTGGGCTATGCGGCCAATGGGATCAGGAAGCTGATCGACGTGGTGGGGCCTTCCTTCGCCAAGGAGATCTTTTTCACCGCGCGGCAGTTCACTGCCCAAGAGGCGCTCGACATGGGGCTGGTGAACCGTGTGGTGCCCAATGGGCAGTTGGAATCCTACGTGCGGGAATACGCGGGAACCATCGCGGGCAACGCGCCGCTCACCATCGGCGCCGTGAAGACCATCATCGGCGAGCTGCTCAAGCCCGAAAGCGGGCGCGACATGAAGCTCTGCCAAGCGGTGGTGGAGCGTTGCTTCGCCAGCGAGGATTACACCGAGGGGCGAACGGCCTTCATGGAAAAGCGCAAGCCGCAGTTCAAGGGGCGATAGGCCCGGACAGCACCGAAGGGGCGATAGGCCCGGGCAGCACAGAAGGGCCGCTAGGCCCGGACAGCACCGAAGGGCCGCTAGGCCCGGGCAACACAGCGGGGGCGCTCGCCCCCAGCAAGCCGCAAGGGGCAATAGCGGAGAAGTTTATGCGTTGGCTGAGTCTGCTCACGCTACTGGCCGCACTGTCGCTTGTGGCGTGTAGCGGCGGAGCGAGGCCGCTCACGCCGCAGGAACAGGAACTTTGGTACGAATCGCGGGACTTCCACATCAAGCCTCCACAGGGCGGCGCCTGGCGTCTGACGCGTCAGGGGCCCGCGCTCGTAGAATTCGCCGAAGAGCGGCGCACGTTCACACGGACGCTGTACGCGTCCGCGGATAGCTTGGACGTGGGTCAGCCCTTCGCAAGCCAGGACGAGTTCCTGGCCGCTATGCGCAGATCTCACTCTAGGGGCTCTACGACAACCGGCCGATTCTTCAAGCTTGCTTACGAGGAGGCATTGGACTCGCGCTTCGGCCCGTACTGCACCCGGTTCCGCAGTGAAGTGGAGGATCTCGGCGCTCCGAACCGCGGGACCGCGCCCTTCCTACTAGGCTCTGTTTGAAAATGCGTCAAATGCCGAAAGGCGGCTTGTCTCTGGGGGCTTCGCCCCCAGACCCCCAGCAGGGAGCGGGGCTCCCTGCACCCTGATTGGGCGCGTAATGGCAGGCACACCGGCCATGCGGACCCAATCGGGGGGTGCGGGGGGACTTGTTCCCCCGCAAGCAATTCATGGTCATTGGGAACCATTTGGTATTCTCAAACAGACCCTAATGCGGACCGAGGGCATGAGTTGCCTCCATCCGGCGCGGCCGACGCGGCTCATTCGACTTGTCTATAGCGAGCGTTCGCTTCCGGAGGAACAAACGCCAACCTTGGCCCAGGATGCCGACCACTTCTTCGCCACATTGAAGTTCAGCGAATCCAAGTAGAACCTCGCGATCTCTCCTCTCCGACAGGCGCCCTCAGAGCGCCGTGGACAGCGCCGGACGGCTGCTGTATGTGAATGGCACACCCGGATGACATGCCTCGGCGGACCTCCACGGACTTCGTGGTCCGCGACAGGCCGGTCACCGGCTTCAATCCGGGAGAAGGATCAGGACTGGGGGAATACCATGGGGCGATCCGTGTGGGGCGCGGTTGGGGCCTTGCTGGGCGTGGCATTGCTGCTGCACGCCGCCTCGGCCTTTGGCCAGATGGCGGACTGGGAAAAGCCACTCTACGAGGCGGCCAGGCAGGAGCGGGAATTCACCGTCTACACCGCGCACTTCCCCACGGAGGCCGCGACCCGGCTCTGCGGCGCCTTCGAGAAGCGGTATCCGGGCGTCAAGTGCAACGTGGTGCGCACGACCGCTCAGGTGGCCTTCCAGCGCCTGCAACAGGATCTGCAGGCCAACGTCGCCGTGGCCTCGGTCTTCAGTAGCACGGTGAGCGATCATCTGGCGGACCTGAAGCGGCGCGGCGCGCTGCTCCAATACCAGCCCCACAGCCTGGCCAACCTGGTGGATTCCGTCAAAGGGCTCAGCGACCCGGACCATTACTACTGGGTCACGGCAGCGGGCATGGTGGTGCTGACGTACAACACCACGTTGGTGTCCGAACAGGACGCGCCCAAGCGCTGGACGGATCTGCTGGACCCGAAATGGAGGGACAAGGTGGCGATTGCCCACCCCGCCTTCAGTGGCGTCGTCGGCATCTGGGCGACCGCGATGCGCAAGTTGTACGGCTGGGAATACTTCGAGAAGCTGGAGAAGAACAAGCCGCACATCGGCCGCTCCATCCAGGACACCGTGACGATGCTCAATGCCAAGGAGCGTTGGGTCGCGGCTGGGCCGCTGGGGGGCACGCTGCTGAGCCGGGACAAGGGCAATCCCGTGGCGGTAAGCTATCCGGAGGACGGCGCGATCCTGATCGTCTATCCCAGCGGCATCCCCAAGAACGCTCCGGCGCCGAATGCCGCCAAGTTGTACATCGAATTCCAGTTCACGAAGGAATCCGCCGCGGTGCAGGCGACGGACCGGGCGCCGGTGATCGTCAAGGGCGTGCCGCCCGCACCCGGCAGCAAGTCCATGGAACAGGTGCGGGTGATTCAGATCCCTGACGACGAGGCGGGCAAGGCCATTCCGGAAATAAAGGAAAAGTTCCGCGATACCTTCGGATTATAGCCGGGGAGACCCTCCGGCCGGGGGAGCAGGCGCAGGGAGCACCGCCGGGGTGGGCAGGCGTCCACCACCGCGGAAGATTTGGCGGGACGGCCCTGGGCCGATCAACCGTCTTAATCGGGTTTCAACAGGAAGGAGAGGCAAGCCATGAACGGTTCAACCACCCATCTACCCCACATGTTGGTGCGCTGGGCCCTGCTGGGGTGCGCGCTGATTGTGATGGCCGCACCGGCTTCCGCGCAGATGGCGGGCTGGGAAAAGCAGCTCTACGAGGCGGCCAAGAAGGAAAAGCAGTTCACGGTCTACACCGCCCATTACCCCACGGAGATTATCTCCAACATCTGCATCGGCTTCGAGAAGAGGTATCCGGGCATCAAGTGCAATTTTGTGCGCACGACGGCGCAGGTCGCCTTCCAACGCTTCAATCAGGATTTGCAGGCCAACCTGGCCGTGGCCTCGGTGTTCAGCAGCACGGACGTGAGCCACTACCCGGATCTGAAGGGCCGGGGCGTCCTGATGCAGTACACGCCCCACAACCTGTCCAACATGGTGGAGGACCTGAAACAGTACAACGACAAGGACAATTACTACTGGGTTACGTCCGCCGGGCTCGTCCTCATCACCTACAACACGGCGCTGGTCTCCGAAAAGGACGCGCCCAAGAACTGGACCGATCTGTTGGACCCGAAATGGAAAGACAAGGTTTCGATCGGTCATCCCGCGTTCAGCGGTTACGTGGGGACCTGGGTGGTGCTGATGCAGAAGTTGTATGGCTGGGACTACTTCGAGAAGCTGGAGAAGAACAAACCCCAGATCGGCCGCTCCATCAACGACACCGTGACCATGCTCAACGCCAAGGAACGCTGGGTGGCGGCGGGGCCCGACGCGACGACCCTGCTGAGCAAGGACAAGGGCAATCCCCTCGGCGTGATTTATCCGACGGACGGTTCGCTGCTGATGATCTCGCCCACGGGCATTCCCAAGAACGCGCCCGCGCCCAACTGCGCCAAGCTGTTCGTGGAATACCTGCTGGACAAGGAAGCGGCGGAGATCCAAGTGAAGGACCGTTCCCAGGTGGTGGTCAAGGGGGTGCGGCCCTTGCCGGGCGCGAAAGCCATGGATGAAATCAAGGCCATCCGGCCCACCGAGGATGAAATCTCCAAGGGCATCCCGCAAGTGAAGGAGAAGTTCCGCGACACCTTCGGCATCTAGCGGGGCCTTCCCGCCCTCCCGCCGCGGGGCGGGAGGGCGGGATTTGGGGCGTCCTTCTTGCACCGCGGGGCCAATCCGAGCATTTCCATGACCGAACTCACCTCCATCAAACCCGTCGCGGGCGCGCCTTCCTGGTTCGGCCAGCGCTGGCAGCATTGGGACAAGTCCTCCTGGGTGTGGCTGGTCGCGATCGCGATCCTGTTGCTGCTGGTGGTGAATCCGCTGGCGCGGCTGGTGCTGGTGAGCTTCCAGCAGCCGGGCACCGGGGCCTTCACGCTCGCCAACTACGTGGCGGCCTACAGCCGCGCGCGCTACGTGGACGCGTTGTTCAACTCGCTGATCCTGGGCGCATGCGCGGCCACGGTCTGTCTGTTTTTTGGCGTGCCGCTCGCCTGGGCGGTCTCGCGCACGGACATGCCGGGCAAGGGCATGGTGTGGATCTCCATCCTGGGCACGTTCGTGATCCCGCCGTACCTGGGCGCCGTCGGCTGGATTTTGCTCGCCGGCCCCAATGCGGGCTGGCTCAACCGCGCGGTGGTTGCCGTTACCGGCATGGAGAAGGGGCCGTTCAACGTCTACAGCATGGCGGGCTTGGTGCTGGTGGTCGCCTGCTACAGCTTCCCTTACGTGTTCGTCTTCACCAAGTCGGCGCTGGACCTGATTTCCTCTGAAATGGAGGACGCGGCCAACATCCTGGGGGCGGGCAACCTGCGCACCACCCTGCGCGTGACACTGCCCCTGGCGCTGCCGGCCATCCTGGGCGCCTACATCGTCGTGTTCCTGGAAGCGATCGCGCTGTTCGGGTCCCCCGCGCTGCTGGCGTTGCCCGGGCGCTTTCACGTGGTGACCACCCAGTTGTGGCAGTTCTTCGAGTACCCGCCCAAGGTGGAAGTTGCGGCGGCCTATGCCATGCCGCTGTTGGGCATCACCATCGTGCTGTTCGCGTTGCAGCGCCGCATCACGGCGCGCAAGGGCTACGTGGCCCTGACCGGAAAGGGCGGCGAGCGGCGGCCCGTCCCTTTGGGGGCCTGGAAGTGGCCGCTGCTCGGGTATTGCCTCGGCGTGTGCACGCTCTCGTTCTTCATGCCCATGGTGGTGATCTGCCAAGCCGCCTTTGCAAAGGCCTGGGGCCGCGGATTCACGTTGGATAACCTGACGCTGAACAACGTGTATTTCACGTTGTTCGAGAACACCCTCACCCGCAATGCGACGATCAACACCTTCGTCTACTCGAGTTCCGCCGCCCTGATCGCCATTACGCTGGCCCTGGCCATCGCGTACATCGTGAGCCGCAAGCTGGTGGGGCAGAGCTTCGGCAACCTGCTGTCGTTCCTCACGCTGGCTCCGTTTGTCATCCCCGGCATCGTGCTGGCGATCGGCTTCTATGCGGCCTACACCCGTCCTCCGCTGGCGTTGTATGGCACGGCCTGGATCCTGATCCTGGCGTATACGACCCGCTTTCTGCCCATCGCCTATGCCAACAGCAACGCCTCCCTGCGCAGCATCAATCCGGAGTTGGAGGACGCCGTGCGCATCCTGGGCGGCACGCGCTCGACGGCGATTCGCTATGTGGTGGCACCCCTGCTCAAGCGCGGCCTGGCCGGGGCGTTCATCCTCGTGTTCATCCCGGCGACCCGTGAGCTGAGCTCGGCGATCTTCCTCTACTCGATCAACACCCAAGTGCTCTCCGTATTGCTCTTCGACAAGAGCGACGAGGGCAATTTCGAGATGCTGGCCTCCATCGGCCTGATCCTGGTG
Organism: bacterium; assembly: GCA_041482995.1. Taxonomy (GTDB): domain Bacteria; phylum SAR324; class SAR324; order SAR324; family JACQKK01; genus JBGPEV01. Next base: position 8,639 of record JBGPEV010000067.1, read on the forward strand.
GTGATCACGGTCGCGTTCATCCTGCTCGGATTCCGGCTCATGGGCCGCGACTTCATGCTGCGGAGGACGGCCGGATGAGCAAGCTTTCGCTGCGCAACGTCTCCCGCACCTTTGGCGCCTTCACGGCCGTGGAGGATTTCTCCCTGACCCTGCAGGAGGGGGAGTTCGTCTCGCTGCTCGGCCCCTCGGGCTGCGGCAAGACCACCACGCTGCGGATGATCGCGGGCTTCCTCGCCCCGAGCGAGGGCACCATCGCGATGGACGGGCGCACCATCTCCACGCCCGGCTCCACGCTGCCCCCCGAGAAGCGCA
>JBGPEV010000068.1:0-8938 GCA_041482995.1 bacterium
CGCGCCCAGTTCTACGCGGCGGACCTGATGTTTGACCTGGGCCAGAACCAGGAGGCGATCGCCGCCTACGAGCAGGCCAGCGCGCGCTATCCGGAGCACGAGCGGTCGCCCTGGGCGCGCTACCAGATCGGCCTCATTTACCGCCGCACGGGCCAGGATCAACGGGCGCTGGAAACGTTCACTGCCCTGCTGGAACTTGCGAAGACCCGGCCCGGCGAACTGTGGGAGTCGCTCGCCCAGGAGAACCAGCGCGACCTGGCCAACAAGCTGCAGTTCCGGAACTACTTGCGGCAATGAAGAAGAAATCGAGCTTCGCGGCGCCCAAGCCGGCGGCGGCCCACCTGGCGGAGGCGCGCCCCAACCGGCGCGACGAGGCGCGTCTGGCCGCGCTGGAGATCGAAAACGCCCAGCAGCGGGAGCTGTTGGAAAACTTTGCCCGCAACGCGCGACTGAGCCTTGCGGCCCTGGAAAAAGTGGCCGCCGACAATGCCAGCAGCAAGGCCGCCATCCAATCGCTGCAGCGCGAGGTGTCCGAGAAGACCCAGGAGTTGCAGCGCAACCTGCAGGAATTGGGCGCGGTGCGAAAATACCTGGGCAGCATCCTGGACAGCCTGCCGGTGGGCGTGCTGGGGACGGATGCCGGCGGGGCCGTGACGGCGGTCAACCGCGCGGCCCGCGCCATTCTGGGGCTGGACGGCGGCGAACTGCTGGGGCAGAGCGTGAACGAGGTGATGGGCAGCGCGCTGGCGCCCCGGGCGGAGCCGATCGTCGAGCTGCACGACCCGGTCACCTATGTGCGGCCCGACGGCGAGCCGCTCAAGCTGCACGTCTCCGTGGCGCAGATGATCGGCGAGGCGGGCCAGCAGCCGGGCTACGTGGTGAACCTGCAGGATGTGACGCTGCTGAACAAGTTGGAGGAGCAGTCGGCCCGCCGCAACCGCTTCACGGTGATGGGAGAGATGGCGGCCAACATCGCCCACGAGATCCGCAATCCCCTCGGGAGCATCGAGTTGTTCGCTTCCCTGGTGCGAAAGGGGCTGCCGGAAGACGATGAGAAGACCGCGCTGATGAACCGCATCTCCTCGGCCATCACCAGCATGAATCACATCATCTCGAACGTGCTGGAGTACACCAAGCCCCGCGCGGTGACCCCGAAAGAGCTGGACCTGCACGGGCTGCTGCGCGAGTTGGAGGCGTTCTTCGGGTTCCAGTGCGAACAGAACGGCGTGTCGCTCGTCCTGGCCCTGCAAGCGCCGGACGCCTGGATCCGGGCGGACCGGGAGATGCTGAAGCAGGTGTTCCACAACCTGCTGCTCAACGCCGTGCAAGCGATGCCGGAAGGCGGAGCGCTCACCCTGGCGACCCGGACGCGCACGGTCTCCAACGTCGATCTGCTCGAGCGGCTGGGCCGGGCGCCGGGGCCCGATGGCGGCATTCTCAACGTGCTGGAAGTGACCGTGCGGGACACCGGCGTGGGCATGCTCCCGGAGATCCAGAACCGCATCTTCGATCCCTTCTTCACCACCAAGTCCCGCGGCACGGGGCTGGGGCTGGCCATCACCCACAGCATCGTGGAGGCTCACCAGGCCACCATCGACGTGGAGAGCCACGCCGGGGCGCGGGGCCAGGGCACCACCTTCGTATTGATGTTTCCCCTGCTGCGGGGATGATACACTGACCTTCCATGCTGGACCGCACAGCGGACGCGCGGACGATGGACCGGGACGGGACAAGGAGACCCATGCATCCGATCTTGATAGTCGACGACGAAGTGGAAATGCGCATCGCCATGTCCGAAACCCTCAAGCACTGCGGGTATCCCGTGGAGGTCTCCCACAACGCCCTGGACGCGCTGAACAAGTTCAAGAAGGGCGACTTCTCCATGGTCATCACGGACATGACCATGCCCAAGCGCAGCGGCCTGGAACTGCTGAAGGACATCAAGGCGATCAACGGGCGGATTCCCGTGCTGATGGTCACCGCCTACGGCACGATCGAGACGGCCGTGGAGGCCATGAAGCACGGCGCCTTCGACTATGTCCTGAAGCCCTTCAAGTTCGACGTGTTCACGTTCGTGGTGGAACGCGCGCTCACGCTCGGCGAGGAGAAGAAGACCGCCGCGCCCGGCAAGCCCGCCACCCTGGAGGGGAGCGCGGCCCCGCCGTCCCCGGCCGAGGCGCGGGAGATCGTCACCGCCGACTCCGCCATGCAGAAGCTGCTGGGCGTGGCGGAAAACGTGGCCAGGAGCAAGGCCACCGTGCTGATCCAGAGCGAGAGCGGCACGGGCAAGGAGTTGCTCGCGCGCTTCATCCACGACCGTTCCGAGCGGGCCGCGGGTCCGTTCGTGGCGGTCAACTGCGCGGCCCTGCCCGATACGCTGCTGGAAAGCGAACTGTTCGGCCACCGCAAGGGCGCCTTCACCGGCGCGATCCAGGACCACAAGGGGCGCTTCGAGCAGGCGGATTCCGGGACGATTCTGCTGGACGAGATCAGCGAGATGGCGCTGCCCCTGCAGGCCAAGCTGCTGCGGGTGTTGCAGGAGCACGAGGTGGACCGGATCGGCGGCAAGGAGCCGATCCGCGTGGACGTGCGCGTGATCTCCACCACCAACCGCGACCTGTTCCAGTGCGTGGAGAAGGGCTCGTTCCGCGAGGACCTCTACTACCGCGTCAACGTGATTCCCCTGCACTTGCCGCCCCTGCGCGACCGCAAGGGCGACATCCCGCTGTTGGCCGATTACTTCATCCGCCGCCACGCGGGCAAGAACACGCGGGAGGCGGTCGCCGTCACTCCGGACGCGATGGAGGTGCTCTGCCACTACAACTGGCGGGGCAACGTGCGCGAACTGGAGAACGTGATGGAGCGCGCCCTGCTGCTCTCCGGCGGCAAGGACGTGCAGCCCCTGCACCTGCTGATGGGTCCGGCGGCCGTGACCGCCCAAGGCACCGCGGCGGCGCTCGCCAAGAAGCCCGCCGCTGCCACGGCACCCGGCGCCAATGGCGACGCGCTCGGCATCGCCGTGGGCATGTCCATGGCCGAGGCGGAGGAGAAGCTGATCTTCGAGACCCTGCGCAAGCTGGGCGGCAACCGCACCCAGGCGGCCAAGGTGCTGGACATCTCCATCCGCACCCTGCGCAACAAGCTCAATGAGTACGCCGCCGCGGGCAAGAAGTTGGACGTGGAGATGCGGGACTAGATTTGCGGAGCCGGGCACGGAGGCCCGACCCACCATTACCCCGTTGACTGGGTCGGGCACGGAGGCCCGACCTACCCACTTTGTCCTTGCCGGGCATCGACTTGGCGGGCGGGACGCCCGCTCCACCGGCTTCCCCGAAGATGTGCGCAGCCATGGTAGGAGGGGCCTCTGTCCCGCCGGCGCAGCGATGGTGGGACGGGCCTCTGTCCCGCCGGCGCAGCGATGGTGGGACGGGCCTCTGTCCCGGCTGCGCAGCGATGGTGGGACGGGCCTCCGTGCCCGTCAGTTCAGGGGTGGCAAGACCGACCCCTGCACCTTCTGCCCGGGGCCAGTGCTACTTTCCCTCCATCTCCCCCAACTGGCTCAGCATCTCGGTGAGCAGCATGGCGTCGTGGGAGTTCTTGTTGGGATCGAGGTGCACGGCCACGCGGTCCGCATAGGTGAAGAGAATCAGCATGCGCAGCAGGGCGGGGTCGCCCACCTGCTGGGCGTACTCCCGCAGGGCGCCGTCTTCCTCCGCGCCCATGCGGTTCATCAGCGGCCGCACGTCCAGATGGTGCCGGATCAGCCAGCGGATGTGCCGCACGCTGGCGTCGGGGAGCGACAGCCCCATGCCGGAAAGAATCTCGTCCAGATCCTGCGCCCCCAACTCCGGGTGATTGACGGCCGGCTTGCGGATGTCGTGCAGCAGTCCGGTCAGCATCAGGTCGCGCTGCTCGGTGAAGGTGAGCTTCGTCATCACGCGGATCAGGGATTCCAGTTGGCGGCGCACCTTCACGATCTCCGAAAGGGCGATCATGCACGTGGTGTAGCCGTGCTCCAGCAGGTTCAACTCCACCGTGTATTCCAGGGTGTTGTTGCGCACCTCGTCCATGAACTGGAAAAAGGCCCGGATGGCCGGGTTGCTGCGCAGCTCGGTCACGCGCGCCAGCATGCGCAATTCGGTGGCATACTTGCGCACGTAGTTCTGCAGGGCGCCCGATTCCCGCAAGCGCTCATAGTCGCTCGCCATGCCCGGCCTGCCGGAGTCGGGGAACACGTCCGCCAGGAGCTTGAGGCCGGAGAGCACCTCGATCAGCACGAAGCTGTGCTCGTCCACCGTGTAGGAGTGATCGGCGACCACGTGGATCAGGCCCTGCACGGATTTGAAGTGGGGGATGAAACGTTGCAGCAGGCCCACCGAGCGCAGCGTGCGCAGTACGAGGGCAGTATTGCCCTGCCGCAGCGTCTCGTCCAGCAGCGCCATGAACTTGTGGCCGAACTCCCCGCGGTGCTCTTCGATGTAGTAGTCGGTCCAACTCTCCAGCGCCGCCTCGACGGAATCCAGCGTGTCCTCCCGCACGTGGCAGTCCGTCCGCGCCAGCAGCAGCAAGGGATCGAGCGCGGTGCTGGGCTCCCCCAGCCAGACCGGGCCGGTGATGTAGAGGCGGTAGCCGGCATCCAACGCGAAGCGTCCTGAACTGTAGGGCCGGCACAGGGCGTGCAGCCGCTGTTCGTCGCTGAGGGAGGAGCGCAGCGGGGGGATTTCCAGCAACTGCTGGAACACGGGCACGAGGATGCGCAACGTCCGGCGCCGCAGCTCGAAGTATTCCCGGCACAACTCGATCTGTTCCGGGCTGGGCCCGGATTCCACCATGGCGCGGATCGCCGTGCGGTTGCGCTGCACGAACGCCTCCGCCTTCTTCAACAGGTAGTAGGAGGGGCTGTCCAGCAGGCCCCGCTCCACCAAGTGGCTGAGGCGCGTTTCGAAGCCTTTCAGCTCCGCCAGTTGCCGCAGGTCGCCCAGGTCCTGGAGGAAGTTCTCGGGGTCCGGGCGGCTGTGGTAGATGGTGCTCTCGTTGCGCTCGATGCGCTGCTGCCAGTTGCGGCGGATGTAGTAGAGGTTGAACTGCATCAGCATGCGGTTCATGGCCTCGAGCGTGCGCACCATCCCCAGCCGCACGAAGTGGGAATCCTTCAGCTTGCGTCCGTTCTTGTCCACCACCCAGAAGGCGTAGCGTCCTTCCCGATCCTGCCGGAACTCCGCCACTTGGATGTTCAGCCACAACTCCGAGCGGGCCAGGAAGTGCAGGAGCACGCTGGTGAAGCGGTTGGAGATGCGGGTGACGTTCAGTTCCAGGTAGGTGTAGCGCTCGGAGCGGCCGTTATCGAGGGAAGGAAAGTCCGCCAGCAACGGCACCGGGGAGGGAAAGGGAAAGTGCTGGATGGTCTCCAGCACGCCCCGTTCCGCCCGGCGCACCTGGCGCAGTTGCTCCAACACCAGATCGCAGTTCTCCCGGCTCAGCGGCTTCCCGGCGCGGGTTTGCAGGTCCAGGATGTTCACCACCTGCCCGCCGTTGCCCGTGAAAATGCGCGCGTGGTGGACAAAGATTCCCTCGGGAATATTGATGCAGCGCAGGATCGCCTCGAAAATCTTGTCCAGCAACCCCGGCTCGTCCCAATCCATCGTGACGATTTCCACCGCCCATCCCCCATCGGGCTGGGGCACGGGGTCAATCAGCAGTCCACCGCCGGAGGGAAGCTGGGCCAGCTTGTCGCGGTGGCGCGCCTGCTCCGCCACCGACGTGCGCTCGAAATAGAGCGACGGCATGTCCAACGGAGCGGGCGTACGGACGGCTGACTGCATCGGGGCCGAAGGGAAGGGTTGCCGCCGCGCCGGGGGTCGGCGGGCTGGCCGGACGGTGCTGGAACGCAGCGGGTCGGGGACAAGGCCGGCGCGGCTCCGCTCCCCCACCGTGTTGCGCACGCGGAACCGGCACGCTTCCTCGCCCGGGCATGGGGCGCTCCGGCTTCTGAGACGCCTTGCCACCATTACAAAGCATTTCGCCCGGCAATTCAACCGGGACCTGCAAGGTCCAACCGCGGCGAAATATCGCGGTCCGCCGGGACTGCGCGCCGGGGCCCGTCCGCGGAGCGGCGGCCGGTTCGCCAATGCCGAGGCTTCGGCAAGCAGGGTGTACTTGCAGAGCAGGTTGCGCGCTTCCTCCGGCCACCATTCCTGGCGCTCCAGGCCGGTCAGGAAGCGCTCCAGCACCCGGCCGAACAACTCCTCGTGGGAACGCTCCAACTCCGGAGGGACTTGAACGGCCAGACCGTCCGCCACAGCCTGCAACCGCGTGCCGGGGAAGCCGTCCTGCAGGCGCGCGACGGCCGCATCGAGAGCGGCGGGCACGCTCAAAACACTGGGCCGCGGGATCACGACGAGGCGCCGCCCCGCCTCGCGTCCCATGCCGTGCTCCATCCGAATCCACGCGCGGGTGCCCCGCAAGTCCACCCGGTAGCGGTCCTCGCCCGGCGCCCCGGTCCACTCCCATACGGAGCGCAACCAGACGGGCACGCCCCGCAGGCGATAGGCGATCTCCCCGTTGCAGGGCAGCGGCAAGACGCCCGCGCGCACGGATGGCGCCAATTCCGGCGGCCAGGCGGGCGTCCCGGTCGTGCGCTCGAAGGCTTCCGCACCGATGGGGGTCTCCCACAACCGCGCAGATTCCAGGGCCACATCGCGCGCATAGTCGAGCGCGGCCGGACCGAGCAGCCATTGCACCACGTCCACCAAGTGGGTGGGAATGTCCACGATCCCGTCGCCATAGACGCGCGCGTCAAAGAACCAGGGGGGACGCTGCAACACCCGCCCGTTCACCGTCTTGTGGATCTCGTGCACATTGTCGATGGCGATGGCGGGCTCCGCCGCAACCGTGTCCCACTGGCCAAATACGGCGGGGTCCTGCACCAGCCGCCGCGTCACTTCCCAACTGGTGTCGCAGCGCTCCGTCATGATGTCGAGCAGCAGCGGCGGGCCCGCCAGGGAGTCGCGCAGCAGGCCCAGTTCGGCGCGGCTGAGCAGCAGCGGCTTGTCCGCCAGCACGGCGAAGCCCGCCGCGTGCAGCCGCGCGATGGGCCGCGCCTTGCGGTCGTTGCGCCCGGCCAGGATCACTGCCGCGCCCGGGCGCTCGGCAATCAGCCGTTCCAGGGCATCGCCGCCCGTATACACCTCGGGCCGCCAGCGGGTGGGCTGCTCGGGCCGGGTGTTGAACGCCTCGATCAGCGCCAGGAATCGTTGCAGGTCCGCGCCCTCCTCACCGTAGACGTGGATGCGCTCGTTCACCCGCGGGTCCCGCTGCCGCAACGGCAGCGCCGCGTGAAAGTGCGCCGGATGGAGGAAGAGCAGCGTGTGCGCGCCCATAGTGCCCCAAGGCTCTATTTGAAGACACAGGACCGTGACCGAAGTTCATGGAATTGTTTGCGGGGGAACAAGTCCCCCCGCACCCCCCGATTTGGCTCCCGTTGCGAGCGAGCCTGCCTCTGCGCGGCCAATCAGGGTGCAGGGAGCCCGCTCCCTGCTGGGGGTTTGGGGGCGAAGCCCCCAGAATCCAGTCGCAGTTCGGCATCTAACGCATTTTCAATCAAGGCCTAATCCCCGGCCGGAACGGGTGTCAATGCTTGGGCGGCGCGGTCGATGGCGGCCAGCCGTTCGGGCAGCGTGGGGTGGGAATAGTGGTAGGCGCTGTACCAGGGGTGGGGGTTGAGATTGGTGAGATTCTCCCCGCTCATGCGCACCAGGGCGGACTTGAGCGCCTCGGGCAGCCGGAGCAGGGCGACCGAGTAGGCGTCCGCCTGGAACTCGTGGCGGCGCGACAGGGCCGTGGCCAGCGGCGTGAGCAGGAACGTGAACGCGCCGCCCCCGAGCATCGCCAACGCCACGGCGGCGTGGAATGAAGGCGCGGCGAACCCGAACCCCTGGAAGAGGGCCGGCCACGCAGCCAGCACGCTGAGCAGATACAGCCCCGCCAGCAGCAGCGCCAGATTCACGGCCAGCATGCGGTGAATGTGCCGCGCCCGGTAGTGGCCCATCTCATGGGCCAGCACGGCCAGCGTCTCGTCCGCGGGCATGCCCCGCACCAACGTATCGAACAGGACGATGCGCGGACGGATCAGCCCCGCGAAGTAGGCATTGGAGTGACCGGAGCGGCGCGAGGCATCCACCACGTAGATGCCCTGGGTGCGGAATCCCGCGCGCGCCGCCAGCGCTTCCAGGCGCTCGCGCAGCTCCCCCGCCGGCAGGGGCGTGAAGCGGTTGAACAGCGGAGCGATCAGCGTGGGGTAGAGCCAGAGCAGCCCCAGTTGCAGCGCCGCGAGGAACGCGAACAGCCACAGCCACCACGCCGCCCCGGTGTAGACCATGAACGCATGGGCGCCGTAGAGCACCGGCAGCCCGACCGCCGCCGCCAGCGCAAGGCCCTTGAGGCGGTCCAGCAGCCACAGGCGCAGAGTCGTGCGATTGAAGCCGAAACGCGCCTCCAATCGGAACGTGCGGTGGAGCCCGAAGGGCAGCCCCGCCAGACTCAGCAGGGCAAACAGACCCACCAGGAACACGACGAACCGGTGTGCGCCCGCCACGCCCAGGCCGCCCAGCCAGCCGTCCCAGGCGGGCAGCAGGCCGGAGAACAGCACCGCCAGCGTGAGCCCGGCGTCATAAAGCTGCTCCATCACCTCGAGGCGTCCCCGGGCCAGCGTGTACTCCCGGCTGCGCCGCGCCACCTCCGCGGGAATGTGGGGCGCCAATTGCGGCGGCACCCCGTCCCCCGCCTCCCGCGCCCGCCTCAGATTGGCCAGGGCCAGACCCACCTCCAGGGACAGGTGGGCGGCGAACAGCACCAGGAAAACAATCAGGATGGTCTGAACCATGGACGTCTAACAGGTTACTGAAAACAACTTAACCACAGATTACGCAGATTGATTCTC
>JBGPEV010000069.1:0-8924 GCA_041482995.1 bacterium
CGCGACCGGCGGCCGCCCGGAATTCCCGGGCTACTGGATCACGCCCAGTTTGCGCAAAAGCATCATCAGGAGCAGGAGGCCGACCAGCAGGCCGGTGACGATGAACACATAGGCGCGAGCCGCGGGCTTGGCGAAATTGGGTGTCCCCCCCAGGCGCCGCCGCCGGCCGAACAGGGTGCGCTTGGGCACCCAAATCCGCCGGTCCTGGTGGCTGTAGTAGAACATCCCCAGCTTCCAGTTCTCTGCGTTGAGCCACTCCTTCTCATCCTGTTCCTCGGGGGACAACGGATGCTGGGTCTCGGGGCCGGTAGTCATGGGGGCTCGGGCGGGGTGGACGGCGCGTCGGCCGGGCGTTGCGCCCGGCCGCCGGCACCGACCCAGGGGGTGTGGACGGCAAATCGAATCCTATTGGCCGGGCACGGTGGCCTTGACCGAGGGACGCGCTTGGTAGCGCTCCAGGATGGCCCGCAGCTTGGGGCGGCCTTGCCATTCGATCGGCTTGCGGAAGTTCACCCAGTTGAGCGCGCACACCAGGTTCAGGTCCTGAATCGAGAACACGCCCGGGACAAACCCCTGCGGGGTGGCGCGCTGCTCCAGCCAATCCAGTTCGGACTGCATCCGCTGCGCCTCCGTCCGCAGGTAGGCGGCCTGCTGGGCGGGGACGCCGCTCTTGTTCATTTGGAACAGGTTGAGGCCGCTGTCGAGCAGGGTCTCGATGGCGTTCAGCGTCAGGCTGTCTTCCCAGTGGCGGTCCGGCCGGGTCATGGCCGCGGCAAGGGGCGGCTGGCCCGCGCCCGCACCCGGATAGGTCTTCAGCAGATAGTCCAGGATGATGTTCGACTCGAAGAGCGCCTGCTCGCCATCCACCAGCACGGGAACGCGCAGATTCGGATTGCGCTGCGCGAATCCCGGCGGCGGATGCGCGGTATCCATGGCCGTTTCCTGGTACTGAAGCCCCTTCTCCCGCAAGACAATTCGCACTTTGCGCGCATAGGGGGAGTTCCCACTGTAGAACAGTTGCAGCATTGCCGGGTGCTCCTATTTCAGCCGCTTGAGCTTGTCCCGCGTGTCGCGCGCCACGGCCAGGTCCTTGCTCGCCTGCGGGTGATTGGGATTGATCTTCAGCGTGGCCTCGAAGGATTTGACGGCGTTGTCCAGATCGTCGTTGAGGAAGTACCTCACGCCTTCCTGATAGGAGAGTTCCGCGCTGTCCTGAATCTGCGAGCGGGCGGCGGTGACCGCTTCCTTCTGCTGGGGATAGGTGGCATCCACGCGGCCGAATACGTTCAGGGCCGCCTCGAATTTCTTCGCGTCCAGCAATTGCTGCCCCAGGCCCATGTTGGCCGCGTTGCGCACTTCCTTGGCATCCTTGTTGAGCGGGTCCTCGTCCAACACCTTGCCCGCGAGCTTGGCGGCCTCGTCGAATTTGTTGGCCTTCAGCAGATCCTTTGCCTGACCGGCCTGGGCGTTGGACGCGGCGTCGTCATAATCGTTGGGTTCCTCCGCCGGCTCCGCGGGTTGGGCACGGCCCCCGCGCCGGGCGGAGGCGACCGCCGGCGCGGCCTTGGGCAACACGCCCACCAGCACGGGCACGTGCAGCACCTGGCCGGGCTTCAGCGCCTGCCCGTCATTCAGATCGTTGTAGCGGGCAATCACCAGCGCCAGCTTCGGGTCGTCGTAGCCTTCCTTCTTGCTCTTCTCGGCGATCGACGCCAACGTGTCGCCCGGCTCCACCTTGTAGTCCATCAGGCTCTGGCCAATGAGCTTTTGCTTGATCAATTGCACCGCGTCCTGGTTGCTTGGGTCATAGGCCAAGCCCTTGAGCAGCGCCTTGAAGGCGGGCCCGATATTGCCCTTTTCGTATTGTGCGAAGCCCTCCTTGAAGTACTGGGCCGCCTTGTCGGCCGCCAGCTTGCGCAAGACGGGTAACTTCGCCTTGGCGGTGGCGTCGTTCGGGTTGGCCTCGAGCACGTACTGCCAGTGCGCGATGGCCCGCAGCGGGTCCGCCTCGTCCTCCGACGCCTTGGCCAGCTCGCGCTGCCGGGAGAACAGATCGCCGAAGGGGTCCTGCGGCGGCTTGGCCGTGGCCGGTGGATTGGCGGTGGCGGCCCCTGCAATGCCCGCTGCCAGGATCAGCAGCGCCGCGGCCATGGCCAGCGCCGGCCGGATGGTGCTCCGGGTCGATGTCATTTCAGCAACCTGTCGTCAGATACGCGAAGATTGTTCTCGAAGTCCTTTTCGGTGTGCCCCCCATAGATCATGGAGCGGCGGATCAGCAGGTCGGAGTAGAAGAACGGATTGCTGCCGCGCTGCACGGTGAACGCCGCCTGGAACCCGGCCTTGCGCGCCATGGCCATCACCAGGTGGTTATTGGCACCGTAGGGGTAGGCCAGGAACCTGGGTGTCACGCCCACTTTCTCCTTCATCACTTGCTTGCACACGCCGAATTCCTGTTCGAGCGCTTTCAGGTACTCCGCCATCTCCTCGCCCTTTTGCATCTTCAAATTGCGATGCGTCTTGGTGTGGCACTGGATGTCGACGCCGTTGCCGGACAACTCCTTCACTTGTTGCCAGGAGAGCGCCATCGCGTCGGATTCGGGGAAGTCCGTGTACACGAACAGGGTAGAGGGGTAGCCGAACTTCTTCAGCACGGGGTAACCGTAGTCGTAGAACGACTTCCAGCCGTCGTCGATGGTGATTACGACGGACTTCTCGGGCACTTGCCGCTTCATCTCCATGAAGGCCACGAAGTCCGCCAGCGGTATGACGTGGTAGCCGTTGTCCTGCAGGTACTTCATCTCCTTCTCGAATTGCGGGAAGGGGACGGTCATCTTGTTGCCCTTGTCGGCGGAAAACTGGTGATAGGTCAGCACCGGCACCAGTTGATAGGCGCTCGGCGTCATCCCCCCCGGTGCGTAGTCCTTCTTGGGAATGGCCACCGCCTCGTAGGGGGTCAGATCGTCCAAGTTGTTGAAATCCTGGATGACGCCGCCCTTGGTGCGATCCTTCAGGTGGATTTCGGCCAGGGACTCGAAGGTATCCGCGGGCTGGGCAATCACGGCCTTGTAGTTGGGGTAGTCCCGCTCGCTCTCCTTCACCGGCATGCCGCTGATCGTGGCGAAGTCGCGGCTCTCCTGGCCCCCCTGCACGGCCGTCACCAGGTAGTAGTAGATCGTGCCATTGGTCAGGCCCGTGTGGTGAAACACCATGCCCACGCCCTCCAACTTGGTGGCGCTTTCCTTCTTCACCCCGGGCGAGGTGCTCCAGTAGACCGTGAAGCTGTCGGCCTTGCTGTTCGCCCTGAAAATGAGGTCCAGCGCGCCGTTGGAGGCGGCCACCCGGCTGACGGCGGGCGCCCGCAGAGGCCCGGCCGGCCCTTCGATGCCGGTCGGTGCGCACCCTGCAGCGGCCAGGAATGCCGCAGCCGCCAGCGCCGCGGCAACGCCCCTCAGCACACCAGGCGAATGCCGCGCGGCGCTACGCGGACGGGCGCTGCGGATGGGTTCGGTCCTGTACATGACTCTTTCCCTCCTTGAATCCGATGACCCTGAACACCTGGAGTTTCTCCGCCTTGCCTTTCACCTTCTGCGGCTCCATTTCCTCCACCCTGAATACGCTGGCGATGGGCTGCAAGGTGCTCAGACTGATGACCGTTTCTCCCGCGGCCGCCAGGCCATTGAGGCGCGAGGCGATGTTGACGGTATCGCCGATCACCGTATATTCCATCTTGACCTGCGATCCCAAATTGCCGGCCACCAGCACGCCCGAATTGATCCCGATGCCCACCTTGGCCAGCACCTCGTTGCCGGTTCGCTTGGCGGCGTCGGCGAACTCGTTCTGCATGTGTAGCGCCGCGCGCACGCACTGCTCGGCATGGTACTCCTGGGGCACCGGCACGCCAAACACCCCCATCACCGCGTCGCCGATGAACTTGTCTACGTATCCGCCGTACTCCAGGATGATGCGCGAGGCGATCTCGAAGTACTGGTTGAGCGCCTCCACCACCTGTTCCGGTTCCCGGTTCTCGGAGTAACTGGTGAATCCACGGATATCCGTGAACAACACCGACGCGTTGTTGCGGCTACCCTTCAGCCACTGGCTTTCCGGATTGGCCATGATCATTTGCAGGATGTCCGACCCGACGTACTTGCCGAACGATTCCTGCATCAGTTGCTTCTTCCACAGTTCGGCCGACATGTAGTTGAAGGCCTGGGCCAGGTCCCCCAACTCGTCGTTGCTGCGGTGATCGATCTTGTACTTCAGGTTGCCCTTGCCGATTTCCCGCGTGCCCACCACCAGCGCGGAGATGGGCCGGGAAAATCCGATCCCCAGGAAGATGGCGATCACGACCCCCAACAGGATGATCCCGGAACTGAGGGCCAGGACGGTGATGCTCTCCTTGCGGATTTGCCGGCTGATGAAGTCCAGCGACACCCCCACGTGCACTTCCCCCAGCCGCTTGTCCTGGTAGGCGATCGGGCCGGAAAGGTCCAGCACCTGCTGTCCCTTCACATCCTGGTAGGAATAGTAGATGTTGTTGCCCTCTCGCGTGACCAAGTTGGTATTGGGGGCGGGCAGATCCAGGGGCTTGCGAAGCTTGTTGAGGTCCGTGTGGGCCTGCACCACATTGTCCCGGTCCACGATCACCGCATAGAGCAAGCCTTCCACCGAGGCGGCGTCCTTGACCAGGCGGATCAGCTGCAGCGTCTGGTTGTTCAGCAGCGGATCTTTCGCGTTGTTGGTGAAATAGTTCAGGCTGACTTTCCCGGTCTGCACGGTCTGCTGATAGAGGTTTTCGCGCTGCCGGGTGAGGATCACGAAGCTCAAGACCAGGATGGTGATGAGCAGGATGAAGATAATGGCGATGGACAGCTTGGCCCGGATGGAAACCCGCAGATGCCGCAACCGGTTGATCAGGCTGGCGCCGCCGCCGATCCTCCAGGGCTGGTCCAGCGACGATAGGCCCAGGCGATAGCGCCGGTTGATCACGCTGAGCACGTCGCTCTCCTGGGCATAGCCCAGGTCCACGACCAACTGGCCCAAGCGCATGGCCCGATCCTGCTGCATGGCAAGGGCCTTGTCCAACTGTTCCAGGGAGATGACTTTCTCATCGACCAGCAGCATCCCCAGCTTCGGACGGCCCGGGGAGGTTTGGGTGGCCATCGAGTTGGCGTTCATGTGTCGTCCGTCCAAGGTAGGGTGGCGGCGCTGGGCTCGCGTGCGCCGGGATCGGCTTCCCGAGCATCGGCATTCCTGACCGCACGGGTGGTACAGCGAGCCCGCGTTGACTGCGCGATCGACTGCGAATTCGGTCTTCCCCCGTCGGTTCCTGGTCCACTATCACGTCGGTGCCAGGAATTGTTGCGTGGCCGTCGGCTTTCGCAAGGCGCCCATCCTACAACCATCCCTGGCCGTTGTTAAGTCGCTGTTTCAGGTGGGCGGAATAGCGGCCGGCGCGCATTCTAGATTTGGGACAAACCCCGGACGCGCGGCCGGTGGCGCCGCCAGCCGATTCGCGCCCAATGCGCATCGGCCCGCAAGGCTAGCGCGATGGGAGGTTGCGTGTAAATGAATGCTGAGTTTGATTCCGGATCCATCTCGCGCCAGGCGGCGGCGTGTGGATTCCCGCCCGGGGGATCCGCCGCCGCCATCCAGCCGTCAAGGGGTGAGCATCGGGTGGTCTTGCGTGGACTGGTAGCCCGGGGCGATCGTGAAGTGAAACGTGCTGCCCGCGCCGGCCTTGCTTTCCAGCCCGATCCGCCCGCCGTGCAACTGGACGAAGGCCTTGGCAATGGCCAGGCCCAGGCCGCTGCCTTGGTTGGCTCCGGCCGAGAACCGGGCAAACTTCGTGAAGGCGCGGCGGGCCTGTTCCTCGGTGAAGCCCTTGCCGGAGTCCTGAACGGAGAACTGCAACGTGTCCCCGCCGGTCGTCACCGCAATGTGGACCGTGCCGCCCCGGTAGTTGAAATTGACGGCGTTGGCGAGCAAGTTTTGCAGCACCTGCTCCAGCCGCCGGCGGTCCACCGGGTACTCCTGGTCCGGCCCGAGGATCTCCGTGGTGCACCGCACCTGCTGCTCCTCCAGCATCCCGGCGAGGGATTCCACGACGCCCGCCACCACGTCCGACATGCGGCAGGGCGTCAGGGTCAGTTCCACCTTGCCCTCTTCGACGGCCGCCAAGCTCAGCAGGTTGTTCACCATGGAGAGCAGCCGGTTGGCGGCGGCATGGATGCGGCGCACGATCGATTCCCCATTGGGGCTGATGCCGGGCTCGCTCTCCAACAAAATATCGGTGTAACCCAGGATCACCGAGAGCGGCGCCCGGATGTCGTGGGCGGCGATCATCACCAACTCGTCCTTCATCCGGTTGAGCGCTTCCAGCTCCACGGTCCGCTGGAGCAGGGCGTGGGTCTGCTCGGCAACCCGCGCTTCCAGCGCCTCGTTGAACACCGGAGGCACGGGCGGCGCGCCCCCATCTCCGGTGCCCGCATGGGTGAGCGCTTCGCGCAGCGCCCGCACCAGATCCGCCTCGCGGCACGGCTTGTTGAGCGTGCGCAGGGCGTAACCCAGCCGCTCGCGGTCCGCACCGCGCGTCATGACGACCAGTTTCATGCGGGGAAAGTGCGTGCGGCAGAAGTCCAGCAGCGGGTACCCGCTCGCCTGGGGGTCCGCCAGCAGCACGCTCACGTCCGGGTGTGCCTCCAGCAGGCCCAGCGCCGTGTGGGCATCCTTCGCCGTCAGCACGGAGCAGTCCACGAACCGCACCGGCAAGTAGCGCAGAATGATCTCGTCGCCGTCGACAACCAGGATCTTCTGGGGATTGGTTTCCACGGTGCCGCCCAGGTCAGTAACCATCCTGAGGATGCAGTGACCCCGCCCGGTCCGGATCCTCCGGCCGATGCCACGGATGCTCCGGCTCGCATCCAGCACTCCCTTCAACCGCAATTTGGCACCCTTCGCGCGGAAAGTACACGCGTCGTTCAGTCGGCCCTTTGCCACTCCACCCCGGCTGCGCTACGTAGAAAGAGCCCAGCGGGTTGGGTCGTTTCGCAATCCGGTTCTGAAACCAGGCTCTCACCATGCGCGCGGCCGTCTCGCCCCACCGATCCGATGGCTCCGCCTCCGGGCAAGGAACCGCCGCGGACCATCCGCCGCCCCGGTTTCAGGCCGCCTCCCTGCGGCAACTGGCGCCCGGGGTCGCCCATGGTTTCTCGGGCGGGTTCCCCCGTGCGGAGGAAGGAGCGCTCGCCGATCAGGTGCGGCCGTGGCTGGAGCGCGAGTTGGGTCCAGGCGCCGGCCCCCTGGTGTGGATGACCCAGCCCCACGGCCGGGAAATCGCCGATCTGGCCGGCGCCGTCCCGAACGGTGGGCCGGAAGGGGTGCTCACGCTGCAGGGGGTGGATGGCGCCAGCGCCGGCGGGCATGCCACGGCGGTGCTGCTCGTCAAATCCGCCGATTGCGTGCCCGTGCTGGCGGTGGACCCCCAGCGGGGCTACGTGGCGGCCCTGCACGCGGGCTGGCGGGGAGTCGCCGCGGGCCTCTTGCCCCATTTGCTGGAGCGCTGGCGCGGCCAGGGCAGCCGCCTGGAGCAGGTGCGGCTCGTGTTCGGCCCCCACATCCGCGCCTGCTGCTTCGAGGTGCGGCAGGACTGCGTGGAGCGCTTCGACCCCGCCGATTTGCCCGACGCCCTCGACACCCGGTGCGGCTCCACCTATCTTTCCCTGGAGACGGTGCTGCACCGGCAAGCCCGCCGGGCCGGCCTGGAACGCCGGCAGATCGAGACCTTGCCGCTCTGCACCGATTGCCACCGCTCGCCCCAGGGCGAGACGGTGTTTGCCAGCTACCGGCGCTCCAACCGCGCGGGCGTGGCCGCCGGCCGCAATCTGAGCTTCGTCGCACTGCTCCCGGAACCGTTGCTCCCCCCGTGATGGCTTGAACCGCCCTCCCCCTCGCACGACATGACCCAGACCCTTCTCTACGCCGGCAGCGTCAAGAACCTCTACCAGGACGCCGACCCCCGCTACGTGTGGTTCGAGTACACGGACGACTACTCCGTGTTCGATTGGGGCAAGATGCCGGACACGATCGCGGGCAAGGGCGAGGCCCTGGCACGCCTGGGGGAATTCTTCTTCCGCCAGTTGGAAGATCCGGCCCGCTGGCGGCATTTCGGGCTGGATGCCCTGCCGGAAGTGCGGCCCTATCTGCCGCTCCGGGACCATTTCCTGGAGCGCCAGGGTGCCCGCTTGAAGATGTTGCGGGTGGACGTGCCCAAGCTGGCGAGCCGCGCCATCGGGGGCACGCTGGTCTACGACTACACCTACCCGCTCACCCTGCGGCAGTTGATCCCCCTGGAAGTGATCTTCCGCTTCGGCGTGCCCAAGGGCTCCAATCTGCTCACGCGCAAGGACTGGTATCCCTTCCCCATTTTCGAAGGCGCGGAATTCGAGCGCCCGCTGATCGAGTTTTCCACCAAGCTGGAAAGCAAGGACCGCATGCTGACCTACCAGGAGGCGGTGCTGATCCTCAAAGGCAGCAGCGAGACCCTGGCCCAGGTGCATGGGCGCACCTACGCGGTGGCGCTGTTCCTCCAGCGCCTGTTCCAGGAGCGGGGGCTGAAGCTCTGGGACGGCAAGGTGGAATGGGCCATGGTGGACGGCGGCGTGTGCCTCGTGGACAGCATCGGACCGGACGAGCTGCGCGTCAGCCAGGGCAGCGCCGTCATGAGCAAGCAGTTCTTGCGCGACCACTACCTGGGCACGCCGTGGGAGCAGGCCCTCGTCCACGCCAAGGACATGGCCAAGGCGCGCGGCACGGCGGACTGGAAGTCCATCGTCAAGCAGGAGCTGCGGGAGCAGCCCAGGCCCCTGCCCGCGCCGTACCTGGCCGCGGCCCGGGCGCTGTACGAGGACTTCGCACAGATTCTC
>JBGPEV010000070.1:0-8885 GCA_041482995.1 bacterium
GATCCCCTGGTGCGCCGCAGCGAGCAGGAAGGCCGCATGCTGCAGGCGATCGTGGACAAGCAGCACGAGAAGTTCATCAAGGTGGTGCAGGACGGGCGTCCCAAGCTCTCCGGGCAGCAGGTGCGCGACATGGCCGACGGCCGCATCTTCACGGCGGAGGAAGCAAAGGAGCGCGGCCTGATCGACACGATCGGCTACCTGGACGACGCCTACAAGCGCCTGACCCAGTTGAGCGGATTCCCCAAGAACCGGCTGGTGCGCTACTCCAACACCTGGCTCACCGGGAACAACATCTACACCAACAGCTTTCCCATCGAGTTGCTGCCGAACTGACGGCGGGGAGGGGCGGCGCGCTAGGGGCAGGGCGGGCGAGCCTCGTCCCAAATCCCCGCCACGGCATGCGCTCCAGCCTCGATCAGCCGCACGGGCAACAGCAGGTTGCGCAGCGCCGCCGCGGAGTCGTGAGGCACCTGCACGCGGACGTAGTTGGCCGTGTAGCCTTCCGCCACCCCGCTCCGGCTCGGCTTTTCGAACAACACCGGCAGGACGCGGCCCAGATGGCGCCGATGGAACGCCAAGCGCTTGGCCTCGCCGAGGGCGCGCAGCGCCTCCGCCCGGCGCTGGCGCACGGGGGCGGGCACAATGCCGGGCAGCCGCACCGCCGGCGTACCCGCGCGCTCCGAGTAGGGAAAGACGTGGGCGTAGGCGAACGGCAACTGATCCAGCAACTCGAAGGTCTCCCCGAACTGCTCATCGTCCTCGCCGGGAAAGCCCACCATCACGTCCGTGCCCAGGCAGAGGTCCGGCACCCGGGTCAGGGCGCGCTCTGCGAAGCGGCGGTAGTCGGCCGCGCGGTAGCGGCGCCGCATGGCGGCCAGCACCGGCTCCGAGCCCGATTGCAGCGGGAGATGGAGGAACGGCACGAGCTTGTGGGCGGGGTCGGCCATTCGCTCGAGCAAAGCCGGATCGACCGTGGTCGGCTCGATGGAACTGATGCGCAGGCGCGACACCCCGGACAACGCGTGCAACCGGTCCACGACATCGGTCAACGTCGCGCCGGAATCCGCGTAGGTGCCGACATTGACGCCCGTGAGCACGATCTCGCGCACGCCCTGCGCCGCAAGCGCTTCCGCCTCGGCCAGCAAATTGTCCAGTCGGCGCGGCCGCCCGCGTCCCCGGGCCGCCGGAATCACGCAAAACGTGCACATGAAATCGCACCCGTCCTGCACCTTCAAATGGGCGCGCGTCCCGCCATCGCTGGCCGTGAACGTGTCGAATCCGAACGGGGTGCGGGGGATGCGGGCGTCCGCCACAATGGGTGTTCCGGAGGGCGCCGCCCGCAGGAATTCCGTCACCGCGAGCTTGTCCCCATTGCCCACGATCACATCGGCCCAGCCCTGCTCCGCGATGCGGCGCGCATCCAATTGCGCGTAGCACCCCACGACAGCGAGCCGCGCCTCCGGGTTGCGGCGCCGGGCGGAGCGCAGCGCCTGGCGGGACTTGGCGTCGGCTTGGGCCGTCACGGTGCAACTGTTCAGCACCATCACGTCCGCGGCGTCGGACCACTCCACGATCTCGTATCCGTCCGCCTCCAAACGCTGCCGGATCAATTGCGTCTCGGCATGGTTGAGCCGGCACCCGAGCGAATGCAGGGCGGCGCGCTTGCGGGGGGTGGGGGTCGGTTCCATGACTCGGGATAGGAATGGGTGACACGGCCGGCAGCATAGCAGCGGCGCGCCGCCGTGCCTACCGGATGCCGGGTACCAGCGCCTTCACCTCGGCGCGATACTGGGTGTACTCGTCGCCAAAGTGCGCCATGAGCACGCGCTCCTCCCGGCGGATCTTGCGCAGGTAGGCGCCGGCGGCGATGACCGCGCCCAGCCAGCCCGCCACGGTGTTGACCGAGATGGCGCGGCCGACGATAGCCAGGAGGAATCCGGTATAAATCGGATGGCGCACCCAGGCATAGGGCCCGGATCGGACGAGCCGGTGTCCAGCCTTGAGTGTGATGCGGCCGCTCCAGTAATCGGCCAGATGCCGCCGCGCCCAGATGCTGAACCCGAGACCCAGGGCGGTCAGCACGATTCCGGCCAAGCCCGCCGCGGTGCCGCCCGGGCTGAGCACTTGATCGTTGGGGGCGCTCCCGGGCAACGGAGCGAACAGGAGCATGAAGGCCGCGACCAGCAACCCGAGGTGGATCGCCCGTTCCCGGGCCGGCTCCACCTGGACGTCGCCGGATCCTCCGCGGGCCGCGTACCACCAGTAATTGATGCAGACGACCCACAGGACGCCCTCGGCCAGGGACACGTGACCGTCACGGAGAGCATCCAAACCTTGCATGGCGAGTCTCTCGGAAAGCGACTTCGGATAGGGCGCGAGTCACTTCAGCCCCAGCGCGGCTTCCAACGCCTTGACTTTCTCGGGACAGGTGCCGCTGACGATGCAGGAGGTGTACGTGAGGCGCCGGGTTCCACCCTCGGACACGTCCACCCGGTAGGGGCGGTTCATCAAGCGCGTGTGCACGTAGATTACGAAGGATTCGGCGAAGTCGTCGTAGATGTTGGTGACCCCATAAAGCGACGGGAAATCCGTCTGCGCCAATGCCCGATATGCCGACTCCGCGTCGGAGAGGGGATGATTGGCTTTGTCGAACCGGTAGAACTTGAGCTGATTCAGGCGCGGAAAACGCTCGGCCCAGCGCGAGACCAGCGCGTTCTGGTCCGCGTTGGGCTGCCAGGAGATCTTGAGAAAGGGCGAATCCCGCGTCAGGGCGGGCAGACCCTCATCGTCCCAGAAGCCGTGGACGCCCAGCCCAAGCCCCAGCACGTGCCCCAACTCGTGGAGAAAGATGAAGCGGATGGCGTTCTCCTCCGTATCCCCGTCCGGCGCTTCGATCGCCATGTGGAGCTGAAACTTGGGGTCCGGGCGGAAGGCGGAGTTCTCTTTCCACGCCGTCCACGCATTGGCCGTGCGGGTCAACGCCGTCAGGTTCAGCGTGACGTAGCTGTACTTCCAGCGCCCTTGGTCGTCCTGCACCCCCTCGGTCGTCGCCGTGCCCCAGTCGTCTTCGAGCAGGTACACGGCCAGCACGTATTGGGAGGCGAGCTTGTGGATGGCAGGCGGTAAATTGCGCAGGGCGGCACGCACCTTGGGCGTTAGGGGATTCTCCGGCGAGGCGGCTTCCGGCCGCACGTCCTGCCCATACTCCAGATTGGACTGCAGCGCGCGCTCGCGGACATCGGCATTGCCGGGCGCCACCTTCTCATCGATGGATTTGCCGATCGCTCCCGGATAGTAGGACTGCCGCTGCACCGGCGGCACGTCGCCCCGCGCGAACAGGGGGGCTCCGGCGAGGAGCAATACCAGCAGCGAGAGCAAGCGAATCCGGCCAACACTGCGCATGGGTCACCCGGCGGTTGTTCTTCGAGTCCACTTCCCCGTCATTTCCAGGGTACGCTATCGGCGCGTTGGAGTTCAACGCGTTCAGACACCGGGCCGCCGCATCGCCTCCGCGCGCCCGGACAGCGCGCGCCCCTGATGAACCTGATCTTCGATCTTGGTGGGACCCTCACCGATCCGGGCGCGGGGTTCGTGCGCCGCGTGCAGCATGCCTTCCTGCGCTTGCAGCTCGCGCCGCCTTCACCGGAGACCATCGGGCATCAGGTGGGGCCGCCGTTGCGGGAGACCTTGGCGCACCTGCTCGGTGCCCCGCACGACTGGGTTGAGCGGGGCGCGCCACAACGGCGTCACCGGATCTGGCGTCGTTTGGGGGTATGGCGGCAGCGCGGAGCGGACCGGTGCGGGCGCCGTCGCGCCCTTCGCCGAACCGGCCGACCGGGTGGAGTGCTTCCGCTGTCCCGCGGGGCGTGACGACCATCATGTCCGGATTCGCCCCGCGCGTTAAACTGAAGCACCGTTCGCATCTCGGCACCGGAAAGGTTGACTTACCGCCGCGGGGCATGTTTAATGAGAATTATTCTCCTTTAGGAATATTTCGCGATCCTGGGGAGGTCAACGATAACGGAAGAGAGGAGCCCACCATGGCAGACCTGAAAGGCAGCAAGACCCACCAAAACCTGAAAGACGCGTTCGCCGGGGAATCCCAAGCCAACCGCCGCTATCTGTACTTCGCCAAAGTCGCGGACGTGGAAGGCCAGCCCGACATCGCCGGCCTGTTCCGCGACACGGCGGAAGGGGAAACCGGTCACGCCCACGGCCACATGGACTATCTGAAGCCGGTGGGTGATCCGGCGACCGACAAACCCTTCGGCGATTCCCGCAAGAACTTGATGTCCGCGGTCGCGGGCGAGACCCACGAGTACACGGACATGTACCCGGGCATGGCCAAAACCGCCCGCGCGGAAGGCTTCGCCGAAATCGCGGACTGGTTCGAAACGCTGGCGAAGGCGGAGAAGTCCCCCGCAGGCCGGTTCCAGAAGGCGTGGGACACGCTGTAATCGCCGACCCAGCATGGGCAGGACGGGTGCCAGTGCGGGGCGGCGGCCCCGCACTCCCCTGGGAACCCGTGAAATCCAGCCACCAAGGACGCCATGAGCCGGATTCTCGCCAAACCCTCGGATGGGTTGACTTACAGTCCCCTGGACGCCCGCTACTTCGACCCCGCCAAGCTCCAGCAGGAGTTGGAGCGGGTCTACGACATCTGCCACGGGTGCCGGCTGTGCTTCAACCTCTGTCCATCCTTCCCGGCCCTCTTCAAGTCCGTGGACCGGTACGAGGGCGATATCCTGAAGCTCACGCAGGCGGAATCCGACTACGTGGTGGACTCGTGCTACCAGTGCAAGCTTTGCTACATCAAATGCCCCTACACCCCCGATGACGGGCACGAGTTCCAGGTCGACTTCCCCCGCCTGATGCAGCGCGCCAAGGCCGTGCGCGTCAAGCGGCAGGGCGTGAAGCTCCGTGAGCGGCTGCTGGGCAGCCCGGATTTGCTGGGCAAGCTGGCGGGGCTCACCCCGTGGCTGGCCAATTGGGCCAACCGGCTCAAGCCCAACCGCTGGTTGCTGGAGAAAATCCTGGGCGTACACCGCCACAAGCTGCTGCCGGCGTTCCACGGCGAAACGTTCATGGGCTGGTTCAAGAAGAACCGCGGGCGCTTCGACCTGAATGGCGGCAACGGCAAGGTGTTCTACTTCCCCACCTGCTTCGTCAACTACAACAACCCGGACGTGGGCAAAGCGGCCGTCGAGGTGCTGTCCCACAACAAGGTGACCACCGAGTGCGGCTACGAGCAGTGCTGCGGCATGCCCGCGCTGGATGGGGGCGACGTGGCCACGGCCCAGAAGCTGGCGCGGGGCAACATCGCGCGTCTGCTGCCCTGGGTGCGCCAGGGCTATAAGGTGCTCGCCACCAATCCCACCTGTTCCATGATGATGCGCAAGGAGTACGTGGGCCTGGTGGGCGGCGCGGATGCGAAGGAGCTTGCCGCCGCGGTGATGGACCCCAACGAGTTCCTCAACGGCCTGCGCCGCGAGGGTAAGCTGGACACGAATTTCAAATCCACCCCCGGCCGCATCGCCTACCACGTGCCCTGCCATTTACGGGCGCAGAATATCGGCTACCGCTCCCGGGACATGATGCAGGCCATTGGCGGTGCGACGGAAGTGGAGCTGGTGACCGAGTGTTGCGGCCACGACGGCACCTGGGCCATGAAGTCCGAGTGGTTCGAGCTGTCCCTGCAATCGGGCAAGAAGGCGTTCGACGGCATGAAGACGGCCGCGCAAGGCCAGGGCCTGATGACGACGGATTGCCCGCTGGCCGCCATCCAATTCCACCAGGCCACCGGGGTGAAGCCCCTGCATCCGCTGCAGGTGCTGGCGCGGGCCTATCGGCCCGACGGCTTCCCCACACCCGTGAAGAAAGACGAGCCGCCGGAGCGGGCCAATGCCGGCGCCCGGCGCATGCCCTTGTGAGGAGACCCTGCACGCCATGCAGCAGCCCGTGACGCGTTCCGAAATCATGGACATCGCCCAGTACGAGACGATGCGCCCCACCTTCCGTCAGCAGGCGATCGCCGAGAAGGAGCATCGCCGCGTGCGGGTGGGCGAGCACTTCACGTTGCTGTTCGAGAATCACCTCACGGTGCTCTATCAGGTGCAGGAGATGCTGCGCATCGAGCGCATCGTGGACGACGCCGCCATCCAGCACGAGATCGACACCTACAACGAGTTGATCCCGCCGGAGGGCGGCCTGTCCGTCTCCCTGCTGATCGAGTATGACGACCCCCGCGAGCGGGCGATCCACCTGCCCCGGCTGCTGGGGATCGAAAAGCACGTCTGGCTGAAGGTGGGCAGGCTCACCCCCGTGCCGGCCCAGTTCGATACCCGGCAGATTGGCGAGGACCGGGTCAGCTCGGTGCAATACTTCACCTTCTCGCTGCCCGCGGAGCACCGCCGCCAGTGGATGGAGTTGGGCCAAGCGGGGCTGATCCAGGTCGCCATCGATCATCCCCACTACTCCCACGAAACCGCGCTCATACCTGCCCAAGCGGCGGCGCTCGCCGAGGATTTGGACTAAGGGCGCACAACAAAACTGCTGAACCACGACGAGCACAACGAACACGACGAGGATTCGATAGATGCGGTTCGGCTCGAATCGGGGCCTCAAGCCTGCTTTTCGTTGTGTGCGTTGTGCTCGTCGTGGTTCAAGGCAGGTGGCAGTTTTGTTGGAAGCACTAAGCCCCCCGCGGCTTGGCGCGCCCCTTGCGGGCCCTGCCCACCGGCTTCGTCCTCGGGCGGGTAGCTGTCGTTTTGCCGCGCGGCTTGGCGCGCCGCTGGCCTTCGGCGATGCCTTCCTCAAGTTTGGCCGGAATGGGGCGGCAGGCGCATTCCCGCGCGTGCTCCAGGTGCCAATCCATGCGCTGGGCCAGGGTTGGGCGTTTGGGCATGGGATGCTGCCGGTGCCAAGTCGCGTTGATGGGCATGTCGATCCTCTGAGAAATGGCCGTCTCGGCTCACTCTGGGTCGAACGCGGCGCTGGGCAGGCCGTATGGCCCGGGCGTGTGGAGGAAGGAGCCCGCCAGTGTCCGGCCCGGCTGCCTCCGTCCCCCGCAAGGGAATCCCGATACCAAGTCGTGGGCTTGACAAGAACTTAACGTAATGGTTAATCATCGGCGGAATGGAGACGAAGCCCCTGGCGGCCCGCACCGCCATCCACGGCAACCCTGGAGACGCGCCATGACGCTCGCGAATACCGTGCACCTGCCGGGCGAATCGACGGAGTACCGCAAGGCCCGCCAGCAATTGCTGGAGGCGGAACTGGCCCTGCGCCGCGACACCGAGGCGGTGGCCACCCTGCGCCGCGCGCTCCCCCTGGGCGGGGAGATTCCCAAGGACTATGCGTTTCAGGAGGGCGCCGCCGATCTTGCGGACGAGACCACCGTGCGCACCGTGCGGATGTCTGAACTGTTCTCGCCGGGCAAGGATACGCTCATCGTCTACAGCTTCATGTACGGGCCGCAGATGAAGCAGGCCTGCCCCATGTGCACGTCCATGCTGGACGGGCTGGACGGGCAGGTGATCCATGCTCGCCAGCGCGCCAATGTGGTGGTGGTCGCCAAATCCCCCAGCCAACGTATCCGGCAACACGCCCGCTCCCGCGGTTGGCGCAACCTGCGGCTGCTGTCGTCGGCGGACAACACGTACAATGCCGACTACCTGGGGGAGGCCGCCGACGGCGCGCAGATGCCCGCCCTGAACGTGTTCGTGCGCCGGGGCGGCAAGGTGCGCCATTTCTACATGACGGAACTGCTCTACGCGCCGGCGGAGCCCGGCCAGAACGGCCGCCACGTGGATCCGATCTGGCCCCTCTGGAACCTGTTGGACTTCACGCCGGAAGGCCGCGGCACGGATTGGTACCCCAAGCTGCAGTACTGACCTGACTTCTGACGGGAATCGGTAATGAGCCAGATTCTGGGCGGATGCGCCTGCGGTGCGGTGCGCTTTGCGGCGGACGGACCGCCGTTGACGGCCATCCACTGCCAATGCCGCCAGTGCCAGCGCGTCACAGGTGCGGGACATTCCAGCCTGCTGGCGGTTCGCTCCGCCGGATTTGCGCTGCAAGGCGAACCGCGGTGGTTCGATCTGGTCGCCGACAGCGGCAACGCCGTGCAATGCGGATTCTGCCCATCCTGCGGCAGCCCGCTGTTCAAGCGCAGTGCGGGATACCCGCACATGATCTTCCTCCACGCCGGCGCTCTCGACGATCCGTTGGATTTCAGGCCGCAGCGGGTAGTGTGGCACGCTAGCGCACAGCCGTGGGATATCGTCGACGCCGCGCTGACCCTGCAACCCCAGTGACGATCCCGCCGGCGCGCGACCGCGGCGGGTACGCGCCAACCAAGAGGTGCAGGGTACGCGATTCGGACGGCTGAATGTACTCGTTGGCGCACTGGCCCTGCTCCTCGGCGCCACCGGTGGTCTGGCCCTGGGCGCCACCTTTGACCGGTAGCGGTGAAGGACGGCTATCACGTGCTGAACCTGGTGCGGTTCTACCTGCGGGAGGGCCACTCCCACGCCATGCCCTTAGCGCCGATGAACCCGATCGTAGGGCTGCTCATCGACCGGCTCACCCTTGGCGACGGGTTGAAGCGCACGTGCTCCTGGCTCGCGGTCGCGGTGTTCATCATGCCCCTGGGCCTGGCGAGCAAGGGAGCGGCCGGCGTTGGCGCGGACTTTCCGCAGTCTGGCATCGTGGGGCCGTTGGCCTTCATGGGCGTGATGGTGCTGCTGGTCGCGGGGGCGTGGCGCACGCGCTAGCCCGGATATTTCACCAAAGGGGAGGCGAAATCCCTTAGAATCCCTGTGTTGACAAGGCGGCAAAGCCTTCAGGGAGGAGGGATTTCGCCATGACGATTCGTAGCAGGGATC
>JBGPEV010000071.1:0-8874 GCA_041482995.1 bacterium
CTGGAAAAGTGAAATGGTTCAACGAATCCAAAGGCTACGGTTTCATCACCCCCGATGACGGCGGCAAGGACTTGTTCTGCCACCAATCGGAAATCCGGATGGAAGGCTTCCGCACCCTGGCTGAAGGACAGGCCGTGGAATTCGACGTGGAGCCGGGCCCCAAAGGCCCCGCCGCCAAGAACGTCCGCTCGCACGGCTAGGGCCGCGCCTCGTTGATCAGCCCCGGCAGGGTTCGCCCTGCCGGGGCTTTTTTTGGTTTCGTGGGGCCGGATTCGTGAGATGGCCCCGCTTCGGCCAATCCCTGGCCGGCGGGATGCGCGGCGAACCTGCACCCGCTGCCTCCTCGGAAGACGGGTCTTTCCCTTTCAACCGAGGAACCCCTTACCTTTTGGAAGCGTGGGAAACCGCCGCGGCGGTGCTGCCCGTCCGCGTCCTTGCCACGCTTCCCGGCAGCCGGGCTTCGCCCTTCGCTCCCCCTGCCAAGCGCCGGGCCTCCTGCCACGCCTGCTTCTGCTCTTCATGCACCGAGGCCATCTGCCGGCTTCCCTGCATCTTGACCGCCCAGCCGCCTTGGTGGCGGATGGTCCAATAGCTCTGTTGGTTGTTCATGGGCTTCCTCCTGAAGCGCGTTCCCTGTTTCCATTGGCTCTCGGTTGACGAGGTCTCTAGTCCAGGAACGTAGCAAGGGCCCCGGAGGTTCCAAGAAAATAACCTATCTCGGCCGGCCCCCGCCAGGGCGATGCGGTGCCTGACGCGGCGGAAGCCGGGGTCGTCGTTCACGGCGTTGTGCAGGGCGCAGCGGTTGTCCCAGAAGGCGAGGAAGCCGGGCTCCCAGGAGAAGCGGCAGGGCATCCGCCTTGGCGGGGTTGTGCTGGTTCGAGGAGGCGGGAATCGGGAATCGTGGCGTCGGCGCGGCCTACCTTTGGTGCTGAAGCTTCCGAAGGTGATTGTCCGTTGCCAGCTTGTCAATGATTGCCTTGACGATCCGATCCAGCGAAAGACCTTCACGATAGTCGGCTGGCGCCACGAAGCTCACCCTCCCCTCCTTCACCAAGCGTTCTGCCTTCTGTTTCGCAGGTGCGACATGCGGTTTATACACGGCAATTGAATTGCCGCCTTGATCTCTTACGAGCCGAAAGCAGGGTATGTCGGTCTCACCATCTCCAATGAAAACCATGTTCTCAAAGGGAACGCGGCGCTCTCCCTTTGGGACAAACTTGTTGATGATTGAGTGATCGTGCACGTCGAGGCTGCCTTTGTTGATCCTGAACAGGTACTGCGTCTTGGTTGTGTAGTTCAATGCGAGGGCGGGCCATTGGGCGACTCCATGATGGTCATACCAGAACGATGACGCGAAAATCGCCCGGAACTCCTTGGCAATTGGTGTGCCCCGGACGATCTCTCGAATTCCGGAGGAGATGATGTAGTGCTCGACCTCAACTCCGCCAGATCGGCCGTACACATTGATGCGCTTGAACCAATCTGTGACCCCGTCATACAAGGGCAGCCCCTTGCCCCGTTTTGCAAAATCCGATTTCCGCACAGTCACCCGGGCTGATCTCGCTTTTTCCAACATGAGGCCCATGTATATTAGGATGTTGTCCGCCTCATGCTGCTTCGCTAGTGAGCGCACCTCTTTCCAGAAGTCTTCCTTCGACATCCCAATCTCTGGAATGAAGCTGTGCTCCTGCATATTCCCTGGGGCAAGAGTTCCGTCAAAATCGTATGATATTGCAAGCAGGATGGGAGTCTTCTTCATTCTTCGACTACCTCATCCCTTCGGCGGGAACGGATCGTGCCCGTAAGTGTTCCGGGTTCTAATTTTTCCGTCGCTTCCCTGGAGAAGTGCTTCGCCTTCCGATCCTCGAGCTAGCCGTCGAGCTTCAGCCCATGCCTCGGACTGCGTTGAGTGGACCGACGACACTCGGGTCGCTCCTTCCCGTTTGACAGCCCAACCGTGGTTGTAGGGGGTCGTCCAGTAGTTCTTCTTGTCTGACATGGCTTCCTCCTGAAGCAAAGACATCCATCCGTTGGATTGATCCAGCGATCACGAGGGACCGCAACTGAGCCTACCACAATCCTGCAATAGGTTGCTCCCCCTACTTCGGCCTTCCCCCCGCCAGCGTGATGCGGTGCATGACGCGGCGGAAGCCGTGGTAGTCGTTCACGGCGTTGTGCATGGCGCAGCGGTTGTCCCAGAAGGCGAGCGAGCCGGGCTCCCAGGAAAAGCGGCACGTGAACTCGGGCCGGGTCTGGTGCTCGAAGAGGAACTTGAGCAGCGGCAGGCTTTCCTCGGCGGTCAGGTCCTTGAAGCGGATCGTGTGGGCGACGTTGACGTAGAGGGACTTGCGGCCGGTCTCCGGATGGGTGCGCACGGCCGGGTGCTCCGCTTCGTAGAGGCGGGTCTTCTCCACGTTTGGGCTGTCCTTGATGCGGTCTTCCCGCGTCTTCGAGGCGTCGGCCTTGGCGGAACTGCTGATGCCGGTGAGGCCCTGCAACAAGCGCTGCATGCCGGGGGAGAGCGCCTCGTAGGCCAGGTACTGGTTGGCGAAGATCGTGTCCCCGCCGTAGGGCGGCGTCTCGCGCGCCAGCAGCAGCGTGCCCATGGGCGGCTCGTCCAGGTAGGTCGTGTCCGAGTGCCACACGCCGCCGAAGTTGACCGTCTCGTGCTCCTTCTTGGCGACCTCGATCACCTTGGGGAAGCCGGCCATGCCTTTCACGAACGGGTACTCGATGGGCTCCCCGAAGCGCTCGGCCGCCGTCATGAACTGGGCGGGGGTCAAGTCCTGGCCGCGGAAAAACACGACGAGGTGTTCCAGCAGCGCCTGGCGGATGGCGGCGGCCACGTCCGCATCCAGCCCGCGCGCCAAGTCCACCCCGCGGATTTCCGCCCCCAGCGCGCCCGCGATGCGGCGCACGTCCAGCTTCGTTGCGGCCATGGTCCGTCCCCCGATGTGCGCCCCACCGCGGTTGCCGGCGCTTGCCGAGCGGCTCCGGGCGCGGGCGAAAGGATTGTGCCAGAAGCGGGGGCGGAGCGCACGCGGCAGCGGGACCTTGGCATCCAGGCGGGCGAACTTCACGCCGGCCCTCACCCGCCCCCAGCGCCGTTGGGCGCCCCGCGCAAGCGCTCGGCCTGTGCTGCTGGCGCCTCCCGCAGCATTGGCGAGGGAGAGGGTGCGAAGGCGCCGAGGCGCGCCCGGGAATCTGGGGAACGCGGCTCGGGCCTACAGCAGCGCCGTCAGCAGCACTAGGCCGCCGAAGAGGGCGATGCCGGCTCCGGCGATGCGGTGTACCCAGCGCATGTGCTCCGGATTGAACCAGCCGCGCACCGCGCCGGAGGAGAACACGAGGAACAGCCACCACGCCAGCGACCCGCAGAACACGCCCAGCACCAGCAGGCCCACGGAGGCCAGGCCGGTGGCGCCGTCCGTGTGCCCCAACCCGGCGAAGATGGCGGCGGAGACGAGAATCGTGACCGGATTGGCCAGGGTGAGGATAAAGGTGCTGGAGAACTCGAACACCAGCCCCCCGTGGATGGCGCCGATGTTGCGCTCGTGCGGCGGGTAGAGCAGGGTGCGCCCGCCCATCAGCAGCAGGATCACCCCGCCCCCCAGCCGCAGCCAGAGGCCCTGCTCCTCCAGCAGCGTCGCCAGCGCCGTCAGGCCGAAGCCCGCGATGGCGCCATAGAGCGAATCCGCCGTGGCGGCGCCCAACCCGGTGGACAACCCGGCCACGCGGCCCTCGGAAAGCGTGCGCGTGATGCACAACATCGCGATCGGTCCCACGGGGGCGGCGATCACCAGCCCCACGAGCAGGCCTTTGGTAAAGTACAGCAGCACGCGGTCTCTCTCTCTTTATGCCGACGGGGTTGCACCGGACGTCGCGGACGCCGGGAACAGTTCGCGCAGTTTGCCACGCAGATCGTCGAGTTTAAAGGGCTTTTGCAGGAAGCCCGCCAATTCGCGGACCACGAAGCGCTCCAGCACCTCGCGCTCATTGTAGCCGCTCATCAGGATGACGGGCAGTTTTTTATCGAGCCGCCGCAGGCGGCGCAAGGTCTCCTCGCCGCTCAGTCCGGGCATGGTGAGGTCCAGCAGGGCCGCCGTCAAGGGGGCGGGCGGGTCGCGCACGATCTCCACGGCCGTGGCCCCGTCGGCGGCCTCGATCACCTGGAATCCCAGGCGGGTCAGCATGCGGGCCGCCACCGAGCGGATGGCCTGTTCGTCGTCGATGACGAGGATCGTACCGCCGCCCGACCACCCGCCCGTTTCCTGGGGCGGCTCCAGCGGCACCGCGGCGTCCACGGCGGCGGGCAGCAATACCTTGAAGGAGGTGCCCTTTCCCACTTCGCTATAGACCTTCAGGCCGCCGCGGTGGCCCCGCACGATGCCCAGCACGGAAGCGAGCCCCAGACCCCGGCCGGTGAACTTGGTGGTGAAAAACGGATCGAAGATGCGGGCCCGGGTCTCGGCGTCCATGCCGGCGCCGGTGTCGGACACCTCCAGGTAGACGTAGTCGCCCTCGGGGGTGTCTGGCCCGGATTGGGCCTCGGCCAGATCGTCCCGGTCCACGTGGGTCACCCCGGTGGCGATCACGATCGTGCCCGGGTTCTCGCCGATCGCCTCGCCCGCGTTGATCACGAGGTTCATGATCACCTGGCGGATCTGGGTGGGGTCGACTTCGGTCAGCGGCGGGTTGGCCAGCATGCGGAAGACGATGCTGACCCCCTTGGGGAGGGAGACGCGCAGCAACTGCGTCATCTCCTGCACCAACTGGTTGATGCTCACGGGCTGCTTTTCGATCCGGCCCTTGCCGGCATAGGAGAGCATTTGGCGGCAGAGGTCCGCCGCCCGCTGGCCCGCCATCTCGATCTGCTGCAGCTCTTCCATGGGCGGCGCGGCGGGCGGCAGCTTCAGCATGGCCAGGCTGGCGTTGCCCATG
The DNA here is from genome assembly GCA_041482995.1 of bacterium. GTDB lineage: Bacteria > SAR324 > SAR324 > SAR324 > JACQKK01 > JBGPEV01. The sequence goes on from JBGPEV010000071.1 coordinate 4,942, forward strand.
ATCGTCACCAGCAGGTTGTTGAAGTCGTGAGCGATCCCTCCGGCCAGCACCCCCAGGCTCTCCAGTTTCTGGGCTTGCAGCAGGGCCTGCTCCGATTTCTTGCGTTCCGTGATGTCTTCGCCGATCCCCAGCGTGCCCTGAAAGGTGCCGTGCTCGTCATAGAGCGGGACGAAAATCGAGCGCAGCAGGCGCCGGTCGGCTCCGGGCAGCGTGACGGCCATCTCCGGCGTCAGCACGGGCCGGCCGGTCGCCTCGGCCTGAAGGATGCGTGCCAGGAACCCTTCCCGTTCCGCCAAGGGCAGTTCCTCGTCGTTCCAGAAGTGCTGCCCCACGAACGCCTCGGGCGGGCGCTGGTGGTCCTCCGCCATGCGCCGGTTCACGATCAGGTACCGCCCTTGGGCATCCCGCACCACCACCCGCAGCGGGAGCGCGTCGAAGACGGTCTGCAGCAGCCGCCGGCTCGCGTGCAACTGTTCCAGCGCCACCTTGTGTTCGGTGATGTCTTCCACCACGCCGAGCAGCCCGGTCACGTGGCCTTGCTCATCCCGCAGCGCGAGCTTGCGGCCCCGCAACCAGCGCTGCCGGCCCTGGCCGTCCGCCCGCGTGTATTCCCCCAGGTCGACCGCTGCGCCGTTCTGGAACACGCGGCGGTCGATCTCGAGGATCTCGCGGATCTGCGCCCGGCTGCGGTTCGGCAATTGCTCCGTCGGCAGGCCGTGGAAGGCCGGCTGGGACAGGCCTTCGAAGCGGGCCCCGGCTTTGTTGACGATGACATAATGACCCCTGACGTCCTTGACGAACAAGTGCATCGGGATCGTGTCGAACACGGTCTGCAGGAGCAGGCGGCTGGCCCGCAGTTCTTCCTCGGAGCGCTTGCGGTCGGTCACATGCTCGCCCCATCCCACCACCCCGGCCACCCGCCCCTGGCCGTCCCGCAGCGGGAACTTGATGGTGTGCACCCATTGCGGTTTGCCCTGGGCGTCCCGCAACAGCACCGCCGGGGTGTCGAGGCTCTCTCCGGATTCAATCACCTGGCGGTCGGAGGCGGCCAAGACCTCGATTTGTGCGGAAGAGAGACCCGGCAGGTCGACCGTGCGCATGCCCACCATCCGCTGGGGCGTCGTGCCGTAAAATCGGGCCATGGCATGGTTCACCATGAGATAGGTGCCCTCCAGGTCCTTCACGAGCACTTCATAGGGAATCGTGTCGAACAGGGTTTGCAGCAGGCGGCGGCTCGCTTGCGCCTCCTCCTCGGCCAGGTGGCGTAGGGTAACGTTGGTGGAAACGACGACGAGACCCGTCACATGGCCCTCCGCATCCCGGATGGGCTCGTGGCGGGTATCGAACCACTGGCCATCGACCAGCGTTTCCTCGGAGAACGCCTCGCCGGCCAACCCCCGCCGCAGTTGGCGGATGCGGCCGGGCAAATGCTTGTACACTTCGAAGGCGGACAGGCCCACCACCTCCCCGGGCTTGCGGCCCACGGTGGCGAGTTCCTTGCCTTCCGACAGGATGAACGTGCCCTGCCGGTCGAGCGAGTAGATGATAATGGGAGCATTGTCCAGGAGCACCCGCAGGCGCTGCTCGCTTTCCTGCAGCGCCCGGGCGGCCTGCCGCTGCGCGGTAATGTCCTGGGTCATGCCGATCAGCCCGGAGATCGCCCCATGGGCGTCGCGCAGAGGCAGCTTCACCCCGTGCAAGAGGCGGAGATTGCCCTGCCGGTCGAATCGTTCCAGCACGGGCACTTCATCCCGTTGCCCCGAGGTCAAGACCCGGCGATCCCACTCATCGCTGTCGGCCAGATGTGCGGGAGTGTGGCTCGAGAGCGCTTTGACGGTTCGGCCGATCACCGCCTCGGGCTCAAGGCCGTAGAAGTCGGCATAGTTCCGGTTGATGAGGACGAAACGGCCCTGGGTATCCTTGACGAACAAGTTGACGGGAATGCTGTCGACGACGGTGCGCAGCAGCCGCTGACTGGCTTCCAGCGCTTCCTGCGCCCGTTTGGGCGCCGTGACGTCTTCGGCCATGCCGACCAGCCCCGCCACCTGGCCCGCGTCGTCGAGCAGAGGCAGCTTCAAGCCGCGCAACCAGCGCACCGTCCCCGCCGCATTGGCGCGCTCGTATTCCGCCACCGGGGCGACGATCCCCGCGACCAATACCTGGCGGTCGTAGTCGAGCGTCGTCTTGAGCAAGGCCGGGGTCATGCCGGGCAACTGGGCGGTTGGCAAGCCCGAGAACTGCTCGGCGGTCAACCCATAGAACGCGCATTGCGCCCGGTTGGCCATGACGAATCGGGATGCCGTGTCCTTGACGAACAGGTTGATGGGGATGACGTCGAAGACCATCTGCAGCAGCCGGCGGTTCGCGCGCAACTCCTCGTCCGCCTTCACCCGCTCCGTAATGTCCTCGATCAGGGCCACCACGCCGTCCACGCGGCCGTCCTCCCCGCGGACGGGCACCTTGAAGACGCGTTGCACGATCCGCTGTCCGAAGGGCGAGACCTGCCGGATAATGCTATCGCTCGCCCGGCCGTGTTCCAGCGTGGGCCGGTCCGATTTGTCGATTTCCCGGGCATAGTCGGCCGGGATAAACTCCAACTCGCGCGGCCGGCGGCCCAGGAAGGCCTCCGGAGGCTGGCTCCAAAACGAAGCGAAGGCGCGGTTGACGAGCCGGTATCGTCCTTTCGCGTCCTTGACGGTGAGGGAGTGGGGCAGACTGTCCAACACGGTCTGCAGCAAACGTTGGTTGGCCCGCAATTGTTCTTCGGCCTGGCGGCGCTCCGTGATGTCCACGTAGGTGGTGATGAACCCGCCTCCCGGCAGCGGATTGCCGCTGATTTCCAGGGCCGGCCCGCCGGGGCGGACGCGCTCGAAGCGGTGGGGCCGGAATTTCCTGGCCAGCGCCACGCGTTCGGCCACCAGGGTCTCCACGTCGCCCGGGCCGTATTCGCCACGCCGGGCGTTGTGCCGGAGGAAATCCTCGAAGCGGGCGTTGGGACCGGCCAGCTTGCGGGGGAATCCCAGCAGCCGGAGGAAGTTCTCGTTGATCGCCCAGAGGCGCAAATCCTTGTCGACGACGGAGAGACCCACGGGAATGTTGGCGAGAATCTGCTCCAGCAAGTTCTTGGCCGCGACCCGATCCGCCTCGGCGCGCTTGCGTTGGGTGATGTCCTCGCTGATGGAGATCAGCCCAACGACCCGTCTCCGGCCGTCCTTCACGGGGATTTTGAGGATGCGGCGCACCACGTCGCCGCGGGCCGTGTGAATGGCCACTTCCGGGAGTTCCACCGCGATCCCCTTGCGCAGGGTTTGGCGGTCGTGCTGGGCCGACTGGGCGGCCAGTGCCTTGGGCAGGCCGGGCAGGTCGTTCACTCGCTTGCCGACGAACGCGCCGGCCGGGCGCTTCCAGGCGGCCGCGAAGGCGCGGTTCACGAACCCGTAGCGGCTCCCCACGTCTTTGAAGGAGATCGGGGTGGGAATGGCGTTCAACACCGCTTCCAGCAACCGCCGCTCGACGCGGGCCGCCTGCTCCGCTTCCTTGCGCCCGGTGATGTCGATCAAGGTGGCCTGGATGGCCGGTTGCCCGTGCCATTCGATCACGCGCACGCTGGCATCGAGCCAGATCGGCGTGCCGTCCTTGCAGCGGCCCTGGAACTCGTAGCGGCTGGGCGCGTCGCCACCCTGCCTCCGGGCGCGCGCAGAGCGGCGCAACCGGGCCCGTTCGCCGGGCGCCAGTTGGCGCGCCCAGTCGCCGCGGCGCAGCGCATCGTCCGTATCGCGAAAACGGAACATCCGCGCCAGCGTCCGATTGAGAAACAGGACACGGCCGTTGCGCAGCACCAGGATTCCCTCCAGCGAGCCTTCCACCAGGTTACGGAAACGCTCCTCGCTGGCCTGGAGGGATTGCTCCGCCTGCTTGCGCTCCGTGATGTCC
>JBGPEV010000072.1:0-8850 GCA_041482995.1 bacterium
GCGCCCCGAAGAAGCTGCGGCGGCCCTGGCGCTGCGCCTCCTCGGGCCGCAGGAACGACGTGAACTTGACGTACTTGGCGCCGGACGTGGGCCCGGCTTCCTTCAGCAACGCCCGCAGCGGAAAGCCCACCCAGGGCACCACCATGGACCACGCTTCCACGCAGCGGTGGCGGTAGACCCGTTCCTCCACCGGCATGCGCTTGATCAGGTCGTCCACGTCGTAGGTGCGGGGATGCTCCACCAGGCCCGCCACCTCCAGCGTCCAGGGGCGCGGCTTGAACTGCTCGATTTCCTCCCATACGTCCTTGTCCGTCGTGAACTCGTAGAAGTTGTTGTAGCGCGCCGCGACCTCGATGGGCGTGAGCGGATCTTCCACCACGAAGGCGGGATTGCGCTGGGCGGCCAACGGGGGCAGCGCCGCCAGTTCCTGCTTCAGACTATCGAGGCTGCGGGCGTCCGCCTGCGCGGGCAGCAGGGCTGACCCGGCGATCGCCCCGGCCGCGAATCCCAGCTCCTTGAGCAGGGTGCGGCGGTTGACGTAGACGGCTTCCGGGGTCGCCTCGCGGTCGGCGATTTTCCAAGCCGGGGGAAGAATCAGATTGGTCATGACGGCTCCTGGCAAGGCTGCTGGCGGATCGCGGCGGACGGCTGCAAACCGTCACGCTATCCTTTCGTCCTAATATAGGCAAAACTAGCGGCACCACCGTGAAGCGTCTTACACAGTTGGGAGTTTCCCTCCCGCCGGCCGGTTCAGAGCCGGCAGAGGGCGCGTCATGCCTTTCGGCTTGAGCGGAGGACCGTCCCGTGCCGCAGGCTCCTGCCCCGTCCCGCCGCTCCGCGCGTCCGGAAGCCACCCGCGCCTATGCCGGCCGCCACGCCAACCGATTTGGCGCGGACGCCTACCGGCCGCTGGGGCGCACCGGCTGGAGCGCCAGCGCGCTGGGCTTTGGCGCCTATCGGGTGGATGCGGAGCATCCCGGCCAACGCGAAGCCCTCGCCCTCGCCCTGGCCCGGGGGGTGAACCTGATCGACACCAGCAGCAACTACACCGACGGCGGGAGCGAGCGCGTGATTGGCGCCCTGTTGCACGAGGCCGCGCCGGCCGCGCTCCCGGTCCGGGAGGAGGTAATCGTCGTCTCCAAGGTGGGCTACGTGCAGGGCCAGAACATGCAGGTGGCGAAGGACTCCCTGGCGGAGGGGCACGGCTTTCCCGAGATGGTGGAATACCACCCTTCCTGCTGGCACTGCATCCACCCCACGTTCCTGGAAGACCAGTTGGAGCGCTCCCTGCAGCGCTTGCGGATGGACGCGCTGGACGTCTATCTGCTGCACAACCCCGAGTACTTCTTCTCAGATTGGGCGCACCGCCACGCCCAGGGCGACTTGGAAGCGGCGCGGCAGGAATTCTACCGGCGCTGCCAGTTGGCGTTCCAGTTCCTGGAGCAGCAGGTGCGCGCGGGGCGCGTGGCCTGGTACGGGGTCTCCTCCAATTCCTTCGGTCAGCCCGGCGCCCAGGTGGAATTCGTCTCCCTGCAGCGGCTGTTGGATGCCGCCCACGCGGCGGCGGCGGCCATCCACGGGCCGGGAGCGGCCTCGCACCTTGCCGTGGTGCAATGCCCGCTCAACCTGTTCGAGGCCGGCCCGGCCCTGGAGCGCAATCAGCCCGACGGGAGCACCTTCCTGGAATTGGCGCGGCGGGCGGGCCTGGGCGTGCTGATCAACCGGCCGCTCAATGCGCTCGGCGACGGCCAACTGACCCGGCTCGCCACTTTTCCCGCATTGCGGCCCGAGTGGAACGCCGAACTCGATACGGCCCTGGAACGGCTGGCGCGGCAGGAGCAGGATTTCGCCGCGCGCTTCCGCCCGGCCATTGCCGATAAGCTGCCGGCCGGCGCGCACGCGCTGGATCCGTTCTACTGGTCCGGCGCTTTCGGCAATCTGCCGCCCGCCCTGCGGCAGCAGGACGCCTGGATGCAGGTGCTGCACGGCACCGTCTATCCGCAAATCGAGCGCAACGCCCAAACCGTGATCGCCGGGCTGCCCGAGGAGCAGCAGCGGCGGGACTTTGCCGCGTGGTTCCGCGCCTATGCGGGGAGCGTGGAAGCGTCCGCCCAATTGCTGGGAGAGGGGCTCAACCGCTACCGGATGGAGGCCGCGCGGGCCGTGCAGGCGCGGCTCGCGCCTCTGCTGCCGGAGGCGCTCCGGGAGCGGCCGCTCTCCCAACTGGCCCTGCTCGTGGTGCTGTCCGTCCCCGGCGTCACGTGCGTGCTCAACGGCATCCGCCAGGTGGACTATGTGGAGGACAGCCTGGGCGCTCTGTCCTTGCCGCTCTTGCCGCCCGATCAGGCGCTGGCAGTCCTGCGGCGGCTGGGGGAGCAGAACTGAGGCGAGGGACTGGCTCAGCGGCGCTTGCGGGATTTCGGTGTGGCATACTGTTCCAGCCACTCGGACAAGGCCGGCTCGGCGATTCGGCCCTCGGCAACGCCGACCATGGTTTCCACCTCTTCGGCCTCCGGTGGCTCCAGCACTTGGCTATTCAAGAACAGGAATGCCCGCGTACTCAACAGAGCGGTACGCTTGTTTCCATCCAGGAACGGATGATTCTTGGCAATTCCAACGCATAGCGCGCCGGCGAGTCGAAACAGATTCGCCCCGTCCTCATAGGCGAAGACGTGTTGCGGGCGACCGAGGGCGCTGCTCAACAGCCCGGCATCCCGGACCCCTGACAACCCGCCGAACATGGCCACGGCCTCATCGTGAATGGCCAGCGCCATGCGCTCCGTCAACCACTTGGGCTCCTTCATCGGCTGGCAAGCTTACGCAAGGCGTTGCGATGGCGGCGCATATAATCGCGATTGGATTCCATCGCTTGTTCGAAGTCCGGGTCGTAGGGCGTTAGCTTGATCCCGTCTGCCAGCTTCACGGGGTACAGCTTGTCGTTCTCCCCTACGCCCAGTGCGTCCAATAGACGCCTGTTGAGTATGATACCGTAGGAATTGCCGATCTTGCGGATTCGGGTCACTTGCGCCATGGTGGCCTCCTCGGTGAATGTTCTACGTATGTTATAACATGCCGTTTGCCACAATCCAACTTGTGAACAGCGAAGGCCCTCAGTGACGGATCGTCGTCCCCGCCCCCAGCGCTCCAGCACGCCCCAACGCCGCGCACCTCCGCGCTCCGGGGAGCGCCCCGGCCAACGCCGGCCGCGCCCGCAGGGCGCCGGGGAGGCGCAACGCACGGAGGGCGCCGCCGAGGCGCGCCGCACGCCGCATCCGGCGCGCACGCCCCGTCCCGCGCCGGCGCCCCGCGCCGCGCCTTCCCGCCTCCCCCCCGTGGCGGGGGAAGCCCTCTATGGGCTGAATCCGGTGGAGCGGGCCTTGGCCGCCGGGCGGCGCACGCTGCGCCGGGTCTACGTCCGGGAGGGCCGGCCCTCCGAGCGCTTGGCGCGGATTGCGCAGCAGGCGGAAAGACTGGGGATCACCGTTTATTCCGGCACGCCAGAAGAACTGGAGGCGCTCTGTGGATCCTCCGCGCACCAGGGCGCCGTGCTGGCGTGCAGTCCCCTGCCGTTGGCGGACGAGGCCGCGGCCCTCGCCCTGCCGGTGGCCGCCCGCCCGGTGCTGGTGGTGCTGGATCAGGTGGAAGACCCGCAAAACCTGGGCGCGGTGGTGCGCAACGCGGCGGCTTTCGGGGCGGCGGGCCTGGTGATTCCCCGCCATCGTGCCGCCCCGCTCAGCCCCGCCGCTTCCAAGGCGTCCGCCGGCGAACTGGAGACGTTCCCCGTGTTCGAGGCGACCAACCTGGCGCGCTTCCTCGATGCCTGCAAGGAGCGGGGCTATTGGGTCGCCGGCACCGTGGTGAGCGGCGGGGAGCCCCTGGCGGGCTTCCGGCGCGATACGCCCGTGGTGCTGGTGCTGGGCAACGAGGGGCGCGGCCTGCGTCCGCTGGTGGAGCGCCACTGTGACTTCCGCCTGACCATTCCCACCCGGGAAGGGACGAGCCTCAACGTGTCGGCGGCGAGCGCCATCGCGTTGTACCATTTGCTGGGCACCGCGCCGCCGGCTGCCGCTCCCGCGGATGCGCCGGAGCCACCTTGATTTGCCGCGCGGCGTTAGGATAGGCTTGCCTCACAAGTTGCATCGGGGATGGGGTTCCCCGCAAACCGCCCGCTTGGGCTGATGACTCCTACGGCGCCCGGCGCCCGTAGGAGTTTTTTTGCGGTAACCTCTTGGCGAGATACCCGATCAATGAGTACCCCAGCGCAAGCCGCCCGAAAGTCAGGAACCCAATTCATTGTTCTTGTCGGCCTGGTCAGCCTGTTCGCGGACATGACGTACGAGGGCGCCCGCAGCATCAACGGGCCGTTTCTCGGAAGCCTCGGCGTCACCGCCGTCACCATCGCCGCCGTTTCCGGATTCGGGGAATTGGCCGGATACGGCATTCGGCTGGCGTCCGGGGTATTGACCGACCGTACTGGCAGGTATTGGCCCATCACCCTCACGGGATACCTGATCAACCTTATATCGGTTCCCCTCTTGGCCCTGGCGGGCCGGTGGGAGACAGCAGCTGCACTGATTGTAGCGGAGCGGGCCGGACGCGCCGTGCGCAGTCCGGCGCGCGATGCCATGTTGTCGCACGCCGCCAGCCAATCCGGCGTTGGCTGGGGATTTGGGCTCCATGAAGCGCTGGATCAGTTGGGGGCGGTAGCGGGACCGCTGCTGCTCAGCGCGGTGCTGTTGCGCTGGCCGGGGTACTCCAATGGCTATGGCTTCCTCGCCATCCCCGCGCTTTGCGCACTGGCCTGCTTGCTGGTGGTGTGGCGGCGATTTCCTGACCCACGGTCGATGGAAGACCCTCCCAGTGTCGAGATTCCGGACCGGCTCCCCGGCCGATTCTGGGTCTATGCGTGCGGGGCGGCGCTCTTGGGCGCCGGATTCATTGACTTCCCCTTGATCGCCTATCACCTGACGGGCTCGAAGCAAGCCCTGCCCGTCACGATTCCAGTTCTTTATGCGGTAGCCATGGCAGCAGACGGCATTGCGGCGCTGTTCCTCGGCTGGGCACTAGACAAGGTGGGGACGGTTATTCTGCTGCCGGTGGTTCTGCTTTCCGCCCTTTCGGTCCCCATGGTGCTTCTGGGCGCCATGCCAATGGTCTGGCTGGGAATCGTCCTGTGGGGCGTGTCGATGGCCGCCCAGGAATCCGTCATGCGCGCCGTGGTTGCCCGGTTGGTCCCCGTTCTCCGCCGTGGGACTGCCTTTGGCGCATTCAATGCGGTCTTTGGGCTAGGGTGGTTTGTTGGGAGCGTCGCGGTGGGATTCGCCTATGACCAGGCCGTGTGGCTGGCCGTCGCGGCCGGATCGGCGCTTCAGTTGGCGGCAATACCGGTGTTCCTCACCGTGCTGCGAAAAGCCCGGCAGTGATCTTCCGCTTCGGGGTCTATCGGCGATGGCTTCGTCACATCCCTACGTCCAGCTCGATTTCGCGGCGAAAGGCTGCCCCGTGTGCCGAATTGTCCGCATCCGCGAGGAGCGGTGGATCTGGCACATCCTCTACGAGTGCACTGGCGATCCAGACATACGCCACCAATTCGACGCCAGCCATGGCCTTTGTCACCGGCACGCCCATCTCATGTTGCGCGTGTGCAGGCGCCACCCGTCGGTCGGAATCGGTGGAGCGGCACGCATGTACGAATCGGTCCTGTTCCGCAGCCTGGACGATCTCCAGGGATTGGCCCGCAACCGTGGGCTCGGATGGTGGCGGAGATCGCCCACCTTACGGCACGAGCCGCCTACCGCGCCATGCCTACTGTGCGAGTCGTCCGAGGGAACGGCACGAGGCCAGGTTTTTTTCTTGCTGCAGGCGCTACACGAAGATTCGGATCGCTGGAAACCGGAATTGGAAGCGTCGGATGGGCTGTGCCTGCCGCATTTCCGCCTCGCGCTTGAGGATGGCCGCGCCATTCGCCATCTGGATCTGCGGGACTATCTGGTCTCCGAGCAACGCCGGCGGATGGGTGAACTAACCAGCCACATAACCGAGTTTCTCCGCAAGCAGAGCTACGACGTGCGCGACCCCATTCTCCCCCAGGAGGCGGAATCTTGCGACGCTGCCGTCTGGCGGCTCAACGGGATGGAGTTTTCGGAACTGTTGTGGCGCGAGGAGTCTCGGCCTGCGGGTCTTTCTGGTATCCATCCCGGGAGGCTGGCCCAATGACCGCGAATTCCCCAAGCTGCCCCTTCTGCGTCGGGCCGGGGACGGGGTTGTTCAACCGGCTGGCGCATACGCTGGAGGACAAATTCCCCGTGACGCCCGGCCATACGCTGATCGTTCCCGCGCGCCATGTGGCGGATTTTTTCGAGACCACACGGGAAGAAAGAGAGGCGATACTAGGCCTCGCGGATGAAGTCCGTAACCTGCTGGACTGGAAATACCATCCCGACGGTTACAACCTCGGCATCAACGTGGGTCTGGCCGCCGGCCAAACAATCTTTCACGTGCACTTGCACGTGATTCCGCGTTACCGGGGTGACGTTGAGAATCCCCGCGGCGGCGTGCGCGGTGTCATTCCAGCCAAGCAGAACTATTGATGACGGTACCCATGGGCGAAGGCGCGGCGCCCGGTGCACAGGCGAATTCCGCAAGTTGAGGCGCGGGGCTTCGCCGCGGTGGACTGGTAACGGGAGAACACGGCCATGACCGAAATCTGGGCACAGGCGGCGCTTTGGCTGGGGCTGGCGCTGGTCGCCACGCTGGCTTCCATTTGGCTGCGCATTGCCACGGCGCTGTCCGAGATCGTCGTGGGAACGATCGCCCAACTCATCATCGGGGCCGTACTCGGTTTGGCCGTGCTGGGCGGAGACGCCTCGTGGCTGAAGTTTCTCTCCGGGGCCGGTGCCATCGTCCTCACGTTCCTGGCCGGCGCCGAACTCGATCCGAAGGTCTTCCGGCAGAAGTGGAAAGAAGCGACGGCGATTGGAGTCGTCAGCTTTGCCGCGCCCTTCCTGGGCTGTGCGGCGGTGGCCTACTATCTGGTGGGGTGGAGCGAACCTTCCTCCTGGCTGGCGGGCATCGCCATGTCCACAACCTCGGTGGCGGTGGTCTACGCCGTCATGTTGGAATTCGGCCTGAACACGACGGACTACGGCAAGACGGTGCTGGCGGCGTGCTTCATCACCGATTTGGCGACCGTGATCGCGCTGGGCCTGATTTTCGCGCCGTTCACGGCCAGGACGGCCATATTCGCGGGCGGCAGCATCGCCGCCTTCGCGGTGTTGCCGTGGCTTACGCCCCGGTTCTTCCGCCGCTTCGGGAACCGTCCTTCGGAGTTGGAGGCAAAATACCTGATGCTGTGCCTGTTTGGATTGGGCGCGCTGGCGACCTGGGCCGACAGCGAAGCGGTATTGCCCGCCTACATCATCGGCATGGTGCTGGCGGGTACGGTGGGTAAGGACCACGTTCTGGTGCGGCGCCTGCGCACCTTGACGTTTGGCTTACTGACACCGTTCTACTTCATTCGCGCTGGCGCGCTTGTTTCCGTGCCGGCCCTGATCGCTGCCCCGGGCGTGTTCCTGGTGTTCCTGGTCGCCAAGATGGTCACCAAGATCGCTGGCGTCTATCCGGTGACGCGCATCTACCGGTCGCCAAAGCGCGAAGCCATGTACACCACCCTGCTGATGTCCACCGGTTTGACCTTTGGCACGATCTCCGCACTGTTTGGGCTTTCCCATCGGATTATCGACCAGGCCCAGTATTCAGCGCTGGTTGCCGCCGTAATCGGCAGTGCTGTTGTGCCCACACTGATCGCCAACGCGTTCTTTCTGCCCAGGCACTTGCTAGGCTGGGACAAGCCCGGTTCCCCGGAACCCGCCGCCACGGCGGCCGAGCGCTCCTGAGGAGGCGCCATGATCCGCAAGATTCTCGTGGGATACGACGGTTCGGGGTCGTCCAAGCACGCCCTCGAATTCGCGATCGAGTTGGCCGCCAAATTCGGAAGCCAGCTGCACGTATTGGCGATATCGCGGCCGCCGGAGTTCGGCACCGAAGTGGAAACCGGGGCCATCATGGAACAATCGCGCCAATACTTTGAGGAGTTGCTGGACCCCGTGAAGGGCCGGCTGGGCGGCGGCCCAGTGCCCACGACCTTCGCGGTGCTCGTTGGACATCCCGCCGAGCAACTGGTGCGCTACGCGGAGGGCCAGGGTATTGACCATATTGTCGTGGGGCACCGGGGCCACACGCTGTTCGAGCGCTGGTTGATCGGATCGGTGGCACGCCAGGTGGTGGCCTACGCTCCTTGCGCGGTCACGGTTGTGCGCCATTGAGTGGATCCTCCAACGCTGCGGGCCTGCTCCAGCAAGAGCCACGGCGGCATCGCCCCGTGTAGGGATGGGAAGGTTCGGTTCATGCGCGCAGCCGCCCACCGGATGGCAGGGTCAACCGGGGAGATCGAGATATGAATGTTCACTGTTCAATCTGACCGCCTAAGGATCGCATGATGTACTTGTGGGTGGCGCTGGGGAGCGCCTTGGGGGGGATGAGCCGCTACGGACTGGGCGGCATGATCGACCGGCAGATTGGGGAAACCTTTCCCTGGGGCACCATGCTGATCAACATCACGGGCTCGCTGCTGATCGGATTCGTCGCCACGCTCACCTCCCCCGACGGGCGGTTCCTGATGTCCCCTTCCCTGCGCACGTTCATCATGGTGGGCATCTGCGGCGGGTATACGACCTATTCCTCGTTCAGCCTGCAGACCCTGAACCTGGCGCGGGACGGGGAATGGCTGCGGGCGGGGGCCAACGTCTTGCTCACCACCGCGCTCTGTCTGGTGGCCGTGTGGATCGGGCA
>JBGPEV010000073.1:0-8763 GCA_041482995.1 bacterium
AGGAAACGCGCAAGGTCTACGCGCTGATCCGGGAAATGCGCGAACACGGCGTCGCCGTGTTGCTGATCAGCCACAACCTGAACCACGTCTTCGATCATTGCGACCGCATCACCGTGCTGAAAACCGGGCGGCTGGTCGGGTCGCGCCGGGTGGAGCACTCCACCCCGGACCAGATCCTGCGCATGATCATCAGCGGCACGGCGGAGTGAACCCCTCGCGCCCGCCGGCGGACGCCCGGATGGTGGGGGCGCCCGCGGCGGCGTACCTCCGCGCTGCGCCCGCGGCGCTCCTCGGTCAGGGGAGCTTGGACAGGTAGTCGGAAATCTTCTCAATTTCCGGGTCGGAAAGCTGGGCCGCCATGCCCCACATCAGGATGGCCTGGCCGCCCTTGCGTTCCTGCGTCTTGAAGGCCCTGAGCTGCATGGAAAGGAAGGGGGCCGGCTGGCCCGCCAGCTTGGGATAGGTGGCCACGAAGGTCTTTCTGCCCTCCGGGCCGTGGCAAGCCGGGCAGCCCTTGGAGACGAACAGTTCCTTGCCGGTCTGGGCGCGAGCCGGCGCATTGCCCAGCAGCAGCACCAGCAGCATCGCCCCCAGGATCGCGCCCAGGCGCCCTAGCGAAGTTCCCAGCATCGACCCTCGGCTCCTGGCAAGTTGCGCAACGGGTTCCCGGCGGCGGGGAAGCGCGCCCGTGCCGGGAGCGCGGGGCGCGCCGGCCCGCGCGATTTTCGCCGCTTCCGGCCGAGCGCTTCCGGCGCCGCTCCTGCTCGCGGCCCGGCGCCGCCCATCCGCCCGCGCCGGATCATGGGCCTCAGCCTTTCCGGTTCACGGAAAGGATGTACTCGATCAATTCGCGCATCTGTTGCTTATCCAGCAACGGCCAGCGCACCTGCCCCTGCTTCATGCGCTCCTCGATGGCCGGGGCGTGGTTCCACATCTCCGCCAGCACCTGGAACGGGCTGGCCAGGCCCAGTTGCGCCAGGTCGGGCCCGATCGTCTTCACGCCGGGCGATTCGGGCTGATGGCACAGCGCACAGCGCTTCTCCGAGAACACCCGCTTGCCGGACGCCGCGGAGCCCGGCGGGTCCTTGAATTCGAGAAAATACAGGTACGTCATCAGGTCGGACATTTCCCCGGGCGAGAATCGTGGAAATGGAATGCCCTCCTTTGCCATTCGCGGCCACATCAGCGATCCGTGATTCCACATGTGGCTCAGGATCGTGGAGAGCGAGCCCTTCAATTCGCGCTTGGCCAGGTCCGGCCCGATCGTGCCTCCCGCTCCGTTGACGGAATGGCAGCGGATGCAGCCCTTCTGCTGGAAGAGCGCCTTTCCGGAGATGGGATCGCCGGGAGGGAGATAGCTGCGCCGCGCCCTGTCGTACAGCCCCTTCACGCGGATGAACGCCAGGATGTCAATGACGTCGCGCTCCTGGAAAGTGGGCCGGGGCACTTGTTTTTCCAGCATGGTCTGGGCCATCTTCGGCCCTTTGTTCCAGAGCGCGGCGGTGATGAACGGCGCGGCATAGCGCCCCTGAAACTCGTCCAGCGCCGGCCCCACGGTGCCGCCCTTGCCGCCCACCGAATGGCAACGCACGCAGTTCTTCTCACGGAAGAGCTTTTCTCCGATGTCCGCGTTGGCGGTCTTGTCGAAGTAATTCAGGAAGTAGAGAAACGTGATCAGTTGCTGCGCTTCCTGCGCGGTCAAGGTCGGCCACTGCAGGCGTTCCTGCCGGAAGGCTTCCTTCATCCGCGGGAAGTGGTTCCAGAGCTTGCCGGCGATATCCATGAAGCTGCCGAGCCAGATTTCCCCCAGGTCCGGCCCGGTCTTGCCGCCCACGCCCTGGAGCGAATGGCAGAGGATGCAGAGTTTTTGCGTGAACAGTTCCCGTCCCGCCAGCGGGTTCCTGGGAAGAAACTCGTCCTCGCCCGCCGCGCCTGCCCCGGGGGGCGGAACCGCGAGCCAGACGGCCATTGCGATCAGCAGCACACCCAGTTTCCCGGCCATGTACTTCAATCCACCGAAGGTTGAACCGCGGCACGCCTCCCCCTGCGCAAGCCCCAGAACACGTAATTGAACATGATCAGCAGGAACACGAACACCGGGACGGCGACCAAGGCGATCCCGATGGAGGCGGAAAAGACGTCTTCCAATTGCCAGGAAATGTAGATCAGCCGCGAGATCCAGAGGACAACCGATCCGGCAAACAGGGAGAAGGTGACGAGCAACGCCAGTTGCGTCCTGAAAACCCAGGGACGCGGTGTGAGGGGGCCGTTTGCGGGAGCATCCATACGCGATCCGATGTTTGGGATCAGGCGGGCACCTGGGGCAGTTTCCCCAGCCCGGGCCGATAGCGCTGCAGCCGTTCCTTGACGATCTCGACCGTCTTTTCGCGGCCCTCCCGCACCTCGGTGATGGATACGATGGGGAAGAGCTTGCTGAACAAGACGTACAGCAGCATGAACAGCGCGACGCAGCCGGCCATGATTCCGATTTCCACGATGCTCGGCACGTAGCTGCCCTGCGCGTACTGGGTCAGCCGTGGATTGGCCAGCGTGGGGATGATGATGATGAAGCGCTCCAGCCACATGCCGACGATGATGGACAGCGAGGCGATCACCGTGCCGGCGATGGTGCGCGTCCGGTTGAACGCCAGCAGCGGGAAGGGAATGCCGAAATTGAACACCACCATCGCCCAGAAGAATGGCGCGTATTTTCCGGAAAACTTGGTCATGAACACGCGCATCTCGTTGGGCTCGTTGCCGTAGTACGTCGTCAGGTACTCGGCGAAGGTGAAGTAGCACCACAGCAGCACCATCACCAGCATGAGCAGCCCCAGAAAGTTGAAGTGGATCGGCTGCAGGTAGTCCTCCAGGTGGAACACTTTGCGCAGGACGGCCATCACCACGATCAGGGCGGCGATGCCGGAGAAGATCGCCCCCACCACGAAGTAGGGCCCGAAGATGGTGCTGTGCCACATGGGCTGCAACGTCATCGAAAACACGAAGGAGACCACGGTGTGCACCGAAACGGCGATCGGTACGACCAGCACCGCCATGATGGCGATGGCCCGGTTGAGGATCCGGTGCTGCAGTTGCGTGCCCTCCCAGCCCAGGGCCAGCACCTCGTACAGGAAGCGCCGCCACCCGCCGGGGCTGTGGTCGCGCAGCACCGCGATGTCCGGGATCATCGGGATGTACAGGTAGACGGAACTGGCGGTCAGGTAGGCGGTGACGCTGGTGGCGTCCCAGAGCAGGGGCGATTGGTAGCGCCCGTAGAGAAACAGGTTCTGGATGCGGTCCGGCCTCCCCAAATCGATGAGGATGTTCATCCCCCCGATGCCCAGCACGAGCACGGTGATCACCTCCGCGATGCGGGTGATCGGCCGCCGCCATTCCGCCTGGGAGAGCCGCAGGATCGCCGAAATCAACGTGCCCGCGTGGCTGATCCCGATGAAGAAGACGAAGTTGACGATATAGAAGGACCACGAGACGGGGAAGGCCATCCCGGTGACGCCCAATCCCCGCTCGTACTGCACGACGTAGCTCACCACCCCCCAGAGCACGAGCGCGCCCAGCCCGGCCAGGGTGAGATAGAACCTCCAGCCCGTGCTGAAGACGGGCTCGAGCAGGATCGCGTCCTCTTCCTTGCGCCAATCGTGCTCAGCCATAAAGCTGCCGCTCCGCGAGATAGACCACCTTGGGTTTCGTGCCCAACGCTTCCAGCAGCCGGAACGCCCGCGGACTGCGCGCCAGGCGCGACACCTGACTTTCCCCATCGGCCAGGTCCCCGAAGTACATGGCCCGCGAGGGGCAGCTTTCCACGCAGGCGGGAACGTAGTCGTCCGCGCGCAGGGGCCGGTTTTCCAGCGCCGCCCGGTCCTTGGCCTTCATCAGGCGGTGGTGGCAGAAGGTGCACTTTTCCACCACGCCCTTGGGCCGCGTGGAAACGTCGGGGTTGTCCCCCCGCCGCAGTTCGGCCGGGATTCGGTCGTGGTAGTCGTACCAATTGAAGTACTTCACCGTGTAGGGGCAGGCCGCGATGCAGAACCGGCAGCCGATGCAGCGCGGATAGATCTGCGCCACGAGGCCCTCCGGGTTCAGGTAGGTGGCGTGCACCGGACACACGCGGGTGCACGGCGGGTTGTCGCAGTGCATGCAGGGCCGGGGGATGTAGCGCGTCTTGACGTCCGGGTAGCGGCCTTCCGTCTCGCTGACGATCTTCATCCACGACAGGCTCCGGCTGCGCCGGTATTCCGTCTCCTCCACGAATGGGACGTTGTTCTCCACTTGGCAGGCCACCACGCAGGCCTGACAGGCGGTGCACTTGTCCAGATCGATCACCATGCCCCAGCGCGGCATCCGTTCCTCCTGCTCAAGCTTTGCTCAGACGCACCCGTGTGCCCGACAAGGCGGGCAATCCGCGCACCGGATCCACCCGTGCCGCCAGCACGTCGTTGGGATTCTGCCCGCGGTTCTGCGCCCAGCGGCCGTAGGCCCGATGCCCCCAGCCGAAAGGCATGTTCAGCACTCCCGGCGCGGTGGCGGCGAACACCTTGGCCCGCACCTGGATCTTTCCTTGGCGGGATTCCAGCCACACCCGATCGCCGTCCTCAATTCCCAGCCGGGCCGCCTCCTCGGGATTGATTTCCACCCAACTGTCCCAGCCACCGTCCAAATGCACGGCCGGTTCCTGCTGCAGCCAGGGCACGTTGCCGCCCTTGCCCCCGGCCAGGGACATCAGCTTGTAGGTGTTGAGGAGGTAGGGGAACTCCTGCTCGCCGCCCTCGGCGGGGCCGGGCTCGAAGTGGGGGAGGAACATCCGGTCCCCGCGGGCCTGGATGCCGAGGCTCCCCGCCAGCCGTTCCAGGGCCGCGGCGCCCTGGGACGGATCGGCGCGAGCCATGCCGGCGGCGGCTTGCTCCAAATCCTTGCGCAGCAACTGCGAGTAGAACTCGAATCGGAACGAGGGCGTCTTGATGAGTTGGCGCGGGCCGACGTAGGTATCGTTCGGATCCCACCAAGCGCCTTTTTTCAACAGCGCGCCCCAGAAGTCCTCGAACGTCTCGGACGTCTGCTGCCAATAGCCCTGCCGGGCCAGCACCGCTTCGAATCCCTCCGGCTGCTGCGGCATCACGATGTGGCCGCGCTGGGCGGCAAACAGGCCCTCCGCCTTTTCCCGCAGCAGGCCGCTGAAGCGTTGCCAGGGCAGTGCAGCGGCCACGGGGCCGCCGAGCTTTCCGGCAATCTGCAGGATCACGTCCTCGGTGGCCCGGGTGTCGTACAGGGGCGGCACCACCGGCTCTCCGATGCCGAAGGCGGTGATGCCCGCCAGGTGCGTGATCTCGTCGTCGCGCCAACGCTCCAGATAGGTGCAGTCCGGCAGGATCAAATCGGCCTGCCGCGTCGTCTCGTCCATGAAGGGCGAGAAGCTGACGATGAGCGGAACCGCCGCCAGGGCCCGCGCCCACTGTTCGCGCTCCGGCCAGGAAAAGAGTGGATTGGCGTAGTACAGGAACAGCGCATTCAATTCGTAAGGGTCCTTCGCCAGGACGTGCCGCGGCAGGCGGGCCGCCACGTGCTCCCCGTGCAGGTCTGAGCGATCGGCGGCGCGGACGATGCGGGGCCGTTTCCGGCCCGCCCGGGCCAGCGGGTCCTCGGGAAGCGCCGCCCAGGGCTTCAACGGCACGGTGCCCTGGCGCACGATGCCGCCCTCGCGCCCGATGGATCCCACCAGGGCGTTCAGGCTGTGCACCGCCAGGCGGGTGTACAGGTCGCTGCCGTTGAAGGCGGGACCGCGCTCGCACAGCGCCAGCGCCGGCTGACTGGCGGCGAACCCACGGGCCACCTGGAACAGCCGCTCCACCGAGACCCCGGTGATGGCGGCCACCTTCTCGGGCGCGTATTCCTCGAGCACCAGGGTCTTGAAGCCCAGGTGATGCGTCCCGGAGGCATCCTGCCAATCGTCGAATCCGAAACACCGGTCCCGCACGAATTCCGCGTCGTAGCGCCCTTCCTGGATGATGATGTAGGCCAGTCCCAGGGCCAGCGCGGCGTCCGTGCCGGGCGTGACCGGCAGCCACAGATCGGCCTTGGCGGCCGTCACGGAGTAGCGCGGGTCCACCATCACCAACTGCGTGCCCTCGCCTCCCGCACGCTCGCGGAACCGGCCGAAGGCCTTTTGCTGGTTCACCGTGGAGGCCCAACTCTCCAGCAGATTGCAGCCGAAGGAGAGGATGTAGCGGCTCCGCTCAAGGTCGTAGGCCAGCGGGGCCTCCAGCCCTTGCAGGTAGTAGCCGCTGGTTGGCCCGAGGTCGGTTTCCAGACAGCGCAGCCGCAGGTAGTTGGGCGTGCCATAAGCGTCCGCGAAGCGGCGGAGGAGCCCGTCCACCAGACCGCGATACTGGCCGCCCAGCACGGCGACGGTGTGGGACTGGCCCTTTTGGCGCAACTCCGCCAGCCGGCCCGCCACGCGCCGCAGCGCCTCTTCCCAGGAAACGGGCTTCCAGCGGCCGCTGCCGCGCGCTCCCTCCCGCTGCAGGGGCGAGCGGATGCGGTCCGGATCGTACAGCACCTGCGTTCCTGCCAGGCCCTTCATGCACAGGCCGCCCTGATTGACCGGATACAGGGGGTTGCCCGCGATCTTGACCAGATTGCCATCGACCACCCGGGCCAGAATTCCGCATCCGCCGGCACACTGCTGGCAGATGGAAACGCGGAATTCCTCCTCGAAGTTGGTCCACTCCTCCAGGAGCTGCTGGGCGCTTTGTGGTTCCTGCCCCAGCGCCCGCAAGGTTGCGGCGCCGGCGGCCGCACCGCCCAACGATGCCAGAAACGATCGTCTCGAGAGCCTCATGGTCCGTCCGGAAACTGAGGTGCCATCCGCGGGCCGCCGCTAGGGGGCAACGGAAAAACCGCCTATCCGCAGATCACGCAGATTGATTTTCGATCCGAACGGTTGAGCGCCGATGTCTTTGCACGTGGCCGGGACAGCGCGGACTGCATTTCCATCTTCCGCTGGGATCCGCCTGGGGAGCAAATCTGCTTGAAATTTCATTCCGTCAAGTCCTCTGTGTGGACTCCGTGCAGACGGACACGGAGGTCTGAAAGAAAATCTGCGTAATCTGCGTAATCTGCGGATTCGTCGTTGTTGGCCCTTCAACTTTGAGTCCTTCCGTAGCCTGCTAGCGGTGGCAGGCGAAGCAATCGGTTGTGACGGGATTGGCGGGCCGCAATAGGCCGGTAATCCGCTGCGCGTCCGCGTCCATGGGTGCTTGCCCCGCGGAGCGCGTCAGGGCCGCACGCAACTCCGCCGGGGACTGAAAGCGTTTGCGGGCCAGGGCCTGCACCGCTTCCAGCAATTCCGCGTCCAAGGCGTCCGCTTGGAGGGTCTTGACGGCGCCCGGCGCCAACTGCTGGGCCTTCGCGCGATGACAGTCCAGGCAGAATTGCATGGTGATGGAGACCAGCGGAGCGCGCGGAGGAGCGGCCGCTTGCGCAATGTCCCCGTGACAACTCTGGCAGTCCACTTGGCCCACCACCACGTGCCGCTGATGGGAGAAGCGCACGAAGGGCAGCAATCGCGTCAGGCGCACCCAGGGGAGCGGACGGCCTTGCTCCGCCAGCGCCCGCAAATGTTGCGCCTCGGGCTTGTCCGTCACGGGATAGGCGTGGCAGAGCATGCAGCGGAACAATTCGGGCCTGCCGGCCATCTCGCTCGTTTCGTAGAGCCGATGGCAGAAGTCGCACGCCATCAGCTTGACGTGTGCCTCGTGACCGAACTGAATGGGTTGTGGCGGAGCGGGGCGGATGGAATTTGGGACGAACAGGAAGCCCAACAGCATCGCCACGCCGCCGATCGCGCCAATCGCCACGATCCAGAGACGCCGGCGCAAACCAGCATCCTCGGATTCGCCAGCTTCTGCCATGATTTGCTTCCCTTCGCGACTGACGGAAGCGCTCCCCTTCAATTCGGAGCGTGCGGCCCGGACGCGCTGCGCAAGGTCACCGCGCGATGCAAGGCCCCTGCACTGCCGATTCCATCGTGACGAGATTCCTCCGCGGAAGTCTGCCGGCCGCCGGGGCAACGGCGAGCCGGAACCGCCTGGGAAGGCCTCCCTGGGACGTCAACCCACGGGAAGCCGCCGCGCTGCCCGCGCCACCCAGGGAGTGGAACCGCGATTGACGCAACGGGCCGGCGCAAGGGATCGGAGCCACCCTGGCGTGTTTCCACTCCTTTTTCCACCTCTTGCACAGCACGCGCCGGAGCAGCCGGTGCGGTTCCAGGAGGGTCCCCTTCAGCATCCTTCCATTCGCCAATTACGCCTCTTGGCGCTTCGTTTCCCTGACTTGGATCATGTTTGCACGCCGGAATCCCAACGCGGCCTCCACCGCTTAGAACGCGATCGCGAGATGAAATCGCTGAAGGCTGCGCGACACGCACTGGATCGAGCCGGTTCCGAGGCAGCGCTGCGCAAGGCAAGCTAACGTGCGCTTCGGAGCCGCCTCTCGTGTTTCAACTACAGGAGGGACAATGCCCCGACGGCGCCGCGATCTGCTCGGGAAGTGAAAGCGTCAGGAGTGCGTTGGTGCCAAACCGGCGGAGGGTGACCCGGCCTTCGGTCACGGGACCCGATTCGTGGGATTCAGACGTCGGCGCCGCTCCCTCTTCAGACGGCGCCCCGCGAGACCCCGTCATTCCACCTCCGCAACGACCTGTCCTTCGTGGACAGGGTCTCCTTCCTTCACAAGCACCCGCGCCAATTTGCC
>JBGPEV010000074.1:0-8748 GCA_041482995.1 bacterium
AGAAGCCTACCGCCGCGGCATCCAGCGCATTCCCATCGCGCTCGACGGATTGGACGTGCCCATCATCGCGGCGGTGAACGGCCCCGCCATTGGCGCGGGCTGCGACATGGCCATGATGGCGGACATCCGCATCGCCTCCACCCTCGCCAAGTTTGGCGAGACGTTTCTCAACTTGGGGTTGATCCCCGGTGACGGCGGCTCGTGGTATCTCACGCGCCAGATCGGCTACCAGCGCGCCGCCGAGCTGACCTTCACCGCGCGGGTGATCGAGGCGGAGGAGGCGAAGGAAATGGGCATGGTGCTGCGGGTGGTGGAACCGGACCAGCTCATGGCCGAGTGCATGAAGCTCGCCCGCACCATCGCCGAGAAGCCGCCCCGCCAGGTGCGCCTGGCCAAGCAACTCCTGAAGAAGGCGCAGCGGCTCAGCCTGAAGGACTTCCTCGATGCCTGCGCCTTGGCCAACGCGGTGGCCCAGCACACGGAAGACCACATCGAGGGCGTGACGGCATTGCTGGAGAAGCGTCCGCCCGTCTTCAAGAACCGCTAGACGAGCGGCATTGGACACTCCGGCCACCGGCCATTCGGGGAGGCGAGATGCAGGCGTGGCGCAGGGCCCTGGGATTTGGGTTTCTCGTGTGGTTGATTCCCTTCATCGTCGCAATGGCCATCTATCGGGTGCGGCAGAACGACCGCGTCCTGTTCGAATCGATCATGCCGGTGGCCGTGGTCGCCGTGACCGTGGTCTTCGCCGTGCTCTATATGGGTGGCGTGACCCGCCGGCACGCGCGGGAAGGCCTGCTGCTCGGTCTGCTGTGGCTGGCCATGTGCATCGCCATTGACCAGCCAATGTTCATGATCGGGCCGATGAAAATGTCCTTCGTCGAATATCTGAAAGATATCGGTTTGACCTACGTCATGATTCCCTTCATCACCACCGGGCACGGCATCATGCGACATCACGCCGCAAAGGGCTGATTCCGCCCGGCGCGCCGAAGAGCAGGTGGCCCGATGAGTTTGCACGGTAAGGTGGTACTGGTGACCGGCGCCAGCCGGGGCATCGGCCGGGAAATCGCGCTGGCCTGCGCCCACGCCGGGGCGGACGTGGCCTGCGCCGCCACCACGGAAGCCAATGCGATGCACACGGTCGATCCCATCGTCCGGCTGGGGCGGCGCGCGGTGGCGATCGGCGCCCGGGTGGAGCAGGCCCAGGCGGTGGACGCGATGCTGGAGCGGGTGACGCGCAGCCTCGGCCCGGTGGACGTGCTGGTGAACAATGCCGGCATCCCCCAGGTGAAGCCCGTCGTGGACATGGAGGAAGCCGACTGGGATGCCGTGATGGACATCAACGCCAAGGGCGCCTTCTTGTGCGCCCGGGCCGTGGCGCGGCAACTGCGCGCCCGCAAGGCGCCCGGTGTGATCCTGAATATCGGGTCCATTTCGGCCATCAACGCCTTTCCCAGCCGCCTGGCCTACTGCGCGTCCAAAGCCGCCCTGCACCAGATGACCAAGGTGATGGCCATCGAGTGGGCCAAGGACGACATCCGCGTCAACTGTATCGCGCCGGGCTACATCGAGTCGGACCTCACAGAGAGCTTGTCCCAGCGGGGCCTGTTGGACGTGGCCAAGTTGCGCGGGCGCATCCCCCAGGGGAAGCTGGGCAGCGGGCAAGACGTCGCCCATGCCGCGGTCTATTTGGCCAGCGACGAGGCGCGCTATGTCACCGGCGCCGTGCTGGCGGTGGACGGCGGCTGGCTCGCCTACGGATTCGTGTGAGAGGGCGCCGTGACCGAATTGCCCGCGCGCGCCGATATCGAACTGACCCTGACCTACCGGCTCTTCGGCAGCGTGTTGCGGCCGCTCTCCGGCACGCTACGGACGATGCCGCCAGGCGGCGTGCTGGCCGTTACCACGGACGATCCCTGAGCCCCGAAGGACATCCCCGCCTGGTGCAGGCGGAACGGCCAGGAACTGCTGCGCATCGAGTCGGCGGCCCCCGGGGAACACCGCTACTGGATCCGCCGCCGCCCCGGCGGCGGCTGGCCGCTCTGGTTGCGCGGCCTGAGCGCCCTGGCCAACCTGGCCGCGCGGGTGTTGCGGCGGCTGGGCCGGGCCTGGGCCGCCCGTCTACGCGCCGGCGCCGTGCCGCGGCGACCCGCCTGAGCCAGGGCCGGCAGCCTCTCCCCACCGACAATCGGCTTTCCTCCCTGCACTCACCCCGGTAGAGTGCGGGGCAGATTTCCTGCCCACGCCTCTTGCGGAAGCCCTGCCTTGCGGACGCCATGAATGCAGCGCCGACTCGATCCCACCCGGCGGCCGACCTGGAGCCGATCGCCTTCCCGTCCACCGACGGGACGATGACCGGCGGGACCCCCACTTTGCTGCTGGGGCTGCTGCGCCGCCCGGAGGGGCCGGGGCCCTTTCCGGCCGTGGTGATGCTCCATGGGTGCGCCGGCCTCTATGCGCGCAACGGACGCCTCACCGGCCGGCACGAGGAGTGGGCGCGCACGCTCAGTGACCAGGGATTCGTGACCTTGCTGGTGGACAGTTTCACGCCCCGGGGCCTCACGCAGATCTGCACGATGAAGGAGCGCCCTCTGCGGGCGGGCCGGGAACGGATCATGGACGCCTATGGCGCGCTGCGCTTCCTGCAGCAGTTGCCCGATGTGCGGTCCGACGGGGTGGGCTTGCTCGGTTGGTCCCATGGCGGGGTGACCACCCTGTTCTCGGTGGACCCCGCCACTCCGGCCCGGCCCAAGCTGGCACCGGAGGCGGATTTTCGGGCGGCCGTGGCCTTCTATCCGGGCTGCCGGCCCGATTCCCAGCACGCCTGGAGCGCGAACATTCCCCTCCTCCTGTTGCTGGGGGGCAAGGACGACTGGTGCCCGGCCCACCACTGCGTCACGGTGGCGGAACGGGCCAAGGCCAGGGGCTCTCCCATCGACGTGGTGGTGTATCCGGACGCCCATCACGACTTCGACGCGCCGGACCTGGCCCTGCGGCGGCGCAGCGGCTTGGCCTTTGCCGAGGGCGGTACGGCCAGCGTCGGCACGCACCCCGAGGCCCGCGCCGACGCTCTCCAGCGCGTTCCCGCATTCTTGCACCGACACCTGCAGCCCCTCGTGTAGGCCGCTTCCTGTTGCTCCACACTCCTTATTCCATCTCGCATTCATTCGTGAAATTTTTTGTGCTGTAGGGGCACGATAGATCGTGCCCCTTTGACGGGCGGATCATGAATGATCGAATGCAAAATGGACTTAGGGTGCGCTGAGAATATCCACCGTTGGCGCTGTTGGCCAAACTTGACAATGGGATTGTCATACTGAGCTCAACGAAGCTTCCGGGAGATCACTTCACCGTTCGTTCCCCGCTTATGGGAAAAGAGGGGCCGCGGCGAGGGCCCCCAGGGCGCCCTAGCGCTTGGGCGGCTTGATATTCTTGGTCTTGCCTTCCAGCGCCTTCTTCGCGCCGGATTCCGCTTCCTTCTTGACGCGTTCGGTGGATTTCTTCAGTTCCGCCTCGGCCTGCTTGGCGCGCTGCTCCAGGGTCTGCTGCACCTGCGTGGAGCGCTGATCCATCTCGCCCAGCGTCTGCTCCAGCTTGGCCTGTTGCGCGGCCACGGCGCTTTCGGCGCTGGCACGGGCGGGGGCAACCTGGCCGTCGACGGCGGCGCGAATCTGCCGGTCGATCTCCGCCACGCGTTTGCCCACCAGCGCCTTGAGCCGGTCGGAGAGGATCTTGTCGATGGACGTGCTCAGGTCAAACTTGGGGTGGGCCAGGGTGCCGCCCAAAGTGCCCTTCATCTCGACGTTCTGGAAATCGGCGAACATGCCGCGCACGGCGGTTGCCATTTCGCCTTTGGCCGGCTCACCGGGGGCGAACTGGAAGACCACCTTGCGCGCGACGACGCTCAGGCCGCCGGCCAGCGCACTGCCGGTGAGCTTGAAGCTCATCTCCACGTCCGCCTGGGGAATATCCATGCGCTGGGGATAGAGGCCGTCCTTGCTCTCGGAGAGATCGACGGTGCCCATGCTGATCCCCGCTCCGCGGATGACGATGCTGGTCTTGGTGGGCGCGTCGCGCTGGTCGAACAGCGCGTCGGCGGTCCAATGGCGGCCGTTCTGCGTCGTTCCGAGCCAGGTGATCGTGAGGGGCGCGCCGTAGACCATGGCGTCGGACGCCAGGCCCAGCATCTTGCCCTCGAACCGCGTGGTGGGCTGTCCCTGGTTGTCGGTCAGGGCGCCGGAGAACACGGACCGTTCCAGCGCGAAACCCGGATAGACCCGCGCCGTGACCGGATAGGCGACCCACCGGCCCGAGCGGCGGGGTAGCGCTTGGGGTTTGGCCTTGTCGGACTTGAGCGCCTTCTGCGCCATGCGCGCGTAGCCCAGCATGGAATTGAACTGCGCCACGGCCGCCCCACCGAAGACGGTCTTGCCGATCTGGGAAGCATCCAGGTTCGGCAGCTTGGCGGCCCCCCGGAGGGTCTTGATATCGTCCTCCGTCGCCGTGGAAACGCTGTCCCACCCCGCCTTGATGCCCTTTTGATCCTGCTTCCAGCCGTCATTGAGCCCCTTCAACTCTTTCTGCGAGATCTCGAGGCGCTTCTTGAGCGACTGCAGATCGCCCTGCAGCACTTTCAGATCGTTGGGATTCTTCACGTTGAAGCGCAACGCCTGGGTGTCGCGCTCCACGGTGCGCAGATCCTGGGGGATCGTCGTTCCGCTCATCCGGTCTTGCCAATACTTCACCCGCCCCACCGCCAGGTCCTTGGTCTGGTTCACGGCGTCCAGCGAGGCGAGCTTGCGGCCCTTCATCAACTGGTCGACGTTGACGTCCTTCGTGAGCGCGGATAGGTCCGTGTCCGGCAGTATTCCACTCAGGCTGCTCGCTTCCTCCGCCAGCTGGTCCACCGGGGCGCCATCCTGCTTGCCGCCGACCTTGGCATCGGCGGGGGGCTGGGCAGCGGGTCCCGGCGTGGGTTCCGGCGCCGATTTGGGCCGGGGGGCGACGCCCTTGCCCTCGGGGCGGTCCGTGCCCACGGACACGTTCTGCAGCGACACTTCGCGGAGCACCAGCTTCTTGCCGAAGAGTTGGGCCAAATTCACGTCGAACGCGGCGGGTCCGGCGTCGATCAGCCAGCGCTCCGGGCGGTCCGCGTTGGCGATCCGCAGGCGCTGGAATCCGGCCTGCAGCGTGAACGGATTGAGCGCCAGGCCAGAGATTTCCACCGGCGCTTCGAACATGCGCTCCAGCGCCGTCTCGGCGGTGCGCTCGATGAGGCCGTTGCGGACGACGTAGATCCACAGCCCCGTGAGCAGGGCCACGACGACGATGAAGATCAGGGCGGACTTGCGGAAGATCGTCATCGCGAGAACCCGAGGCTGGAAATCCGTTGCACCCAGTGGAACCACGAGGAGCCCTTGATCACGCGCATGATCCACAGCTTCTCCGCCCAGACCAGGAAGCGCGCCCGGTACACGCGCACGGCCCAGAGCAGGATCGGGAACCAGACGATCGCGCCGACCACGCCCACCACCGTGGCGCCCATCACCACCGTATTGTTGAAGCGCGTGAGCCCCATCGGCGGCCAGTTGTAGAGCTGGGTCCACAGACCCCGCAGCGGGCCGATGTCCTCCAGCATCCAGGCGCCCACGCGATCCACGAGGGGATCGATCAGCCACGCGGTGGCGGAGGCCACGACCGCTCCCACTCCCGCGATGGTGAGGTTGACGTTGATGACGAACATGATCAGCAGCAGCAGGAACGCCTGGATGGGCCAGCCGGGGATCAGCCCCAACGCGACTCCCATCACCAACCCGCCGGCAACCTGCCAGGGCGCCGCGCCCTTGTTCAACGCATTGATGACCTGGCCCAGCAGCTTCAACCAAAGCATCGCACAACCGGAAAAAGGGAACGGCAACACCGTCTGCCCGGCGGCGCGGCGCATACCGCTCCCCAGGGGCTCGCTCCATATCATGCAGACGGGGCGGGCTTGTCAATTGGGTGGCCGGCCCGCCAGGGCAACCGCATTCTCGATCAAACTTCAGAAGAAGCGGGTAGCGGCGGGCCTCCAGGCCCGCCCAGCGCCGGACGCTTGCGGGAGGCGACGGGAACTCCGCGCGCGGACGGGCACCCATTCGGCAGGCTCAGGGCAAGCTCCTGCCCATCCTACCGGGCAAGTGTTAGCGGTCTTTCCGAGAATGCGGTTTGCCCTGGCCGGCCCCGCGGCTGCCCCGGCGCAGGCATGCGGCTGGGGAAGTGACCGGCGGCAGCAAGGTTTGCGCAGCCCCGATTGATCCGGCGCCCATCTGAGGCTAAACTGTATTGTGGAGGCAGGGGTCACGGCCCGGATGGGGTTGCACCCGAACTGGAAGGCGCTGTCATGACGGTGATGAATGAGATGTCCGCACCGATGGTGCAGTTAACCGAAAAGGCGGCCCGCGTGGTGCGGGAAGCGTTCGCGGCGGAGAAGGTGGACCCTGCCAACGCCTACGTGCGCATCGGCGCCAAGCCCGGCGGATGCTCGGGCTACAAGTACACGCTGGACTTTGCCGAGGCAGCGACCGTCACCCCCGGCGATCTGGTGTTCGAATCCCAGGGCGTCAAGCTGGTGGTCGAGAAATCCTGCCTCACCAACGTCCTCGGATCGGTCGAAATCGATTTTCAGGACAAGAACATGGTGGAACAGGGGTTCAAGTTCCGCCCGCTCTCCGAGAGCGCCACCTGCGGCTGCGGGGAGTCCTTCCAGCCGATCAAGGGCAAGGCCTCCTAGCCCGGGTTGCCGCCCTCCCCGTTCCGGGGCGGCGGCTCGTCCTCGTTCTCTTTGTCATCCGGCTTGCGCCCCGCGGCGGGCATCGGCGTGCCTCGGCTCGCCGTTCCCCGAGAGCGGCGGCAGGTTCGCCCCCTCGGAGACATCCGCCCCCGCGTCGCGATTTTCGACAGCATTCTTTTCCGACACTCCCGCCCCTGGCACGGGTCTTCCATAGGCATGGGACAGAAGCGTTCGTGGCCGTAGCCATGCGGGCCGAGCCCGCGACTGGAAGCGCACTTTGAGGCATGGAGCCCCCCGATGCTTGACGTGGATCCCCGCAGTTACTTACCAGCCGACTATGTCGTGCAGTGGACGTGCCCCAGTTGCGGGACGAAGGTGCAGATTACCCTGGGCAAGATCGATGGAACCCAGTGCCCCGAGTGTCCAACGGAAATGTCCTTGGACGATATTCTGGCTCTGCGCGAGTTCGAACGGTTTATCGCCTAGGGGGCAGGCGGCGCTCCGCCGCGGGCCGGGGCGTTCACCAGTGCCAGTTGGCCGCACGCGCCGGCAATGTCCCGGCCGCGGCTTTCGCGATGGTACACGCGCGCCCCGCTGGCCAGCAGCAACCCCTTGAAGCGCGCCACGGACGCCTCGCTGGGTCGGCCGTAGGGCAATCCCGGCACCGGGTTGTATTGCAGAATATTGATGTGACACGGAAAGTCTTGCACCCAGGCCCACAATTCGCGCGCATGCCGCGGGCTGTCGTTCACCCCCTCCAGCAGCAGGTACTGAATCATCGTGCGGCCCCCATGGTGAAGGGCTAGGCGGCGCAGTTCGGCCATCAGCGCCGCGATGGGCCAGGCGCGGTTGAGGGGAATGAGCGCCTGGCGCTCGTCATCGCGGGTGGCGTGCAGCGAGAGCGCCAGCCCCGTCCGCGCCTCGCACACCACGCCCGCCAGCCGGGGCAGGATGCCGCTGGTGGAGATGGTCATCTTGTGGCGGGAGAGGTTGTGCGCGTTGGGCGCATGGAACACCTCCACGGCATCCCGCACGGCCGGCCAGTTTTGCAGCGGCTCGCCCATCCCCATGAAGACCAGGTTGGTAATGGGCCCCGCCGTGATTGGCCCCATGGTAGTCGGCCCCGCCGTGATCGGGCCCGCGGTGCCCGAGCCCGCGGCGACGGCCCGCGCGGCAAACAGTTGGCCCACGATCTCCCCGGCGCTCAGGTTGCGGGTGAGCCCCAACGTCCCGGTCGCGCAAAATCGGCAGCCGACCGCGCAGCCCGCTTGGCTGCTCACGCAGAGGGTGAGGCGCGGCCCATCGGGGATCAGGACGCTTTCCACCTGGGCGCCGTCCACCAGCCGCAGCCGCAGCTTCAGCGTGCCATCCGCGCTGCGGAGACACTCCTCCAGCGCCGGCAACTGCGGCCGGGCCGCCTGCTCCAGTTGCGCGCTCAGGCGGCGGCCGAGCTCGAAGGCGTGGGCGGGGTCGGCGCTGCCCGTGCGGTGCAAGGCGCGGAACCAACGCAGGGCGTGCACGGGCGCGCCCCCCAACGCCAGCACGTGCCGCGCCAGGGCCGGATAGGGCAGGCCGAAGGGATCGAAGGTGGTGGCGGTCATGGGGCGGGGCAGGGGCTCGGGCGGCCTTAGGCCGGCGCCAGCACGAGTCCCGCCATCGTTTCGCGCGCCTCGCGCTTGGCGTCCATGAGCAGGCTCTGGTTCACGGCGAGCATCTCGTGCAGGCGCCGGGCCCACTGCTCCTCGCTGGCGGTGAGGATTTTGTCCGAGAGCAGGATCTGCCACACGAGCACCAGCAACTCCCGCTTCTGCTCGGGCGTGTACAGCCGGCGGATGGCGTGGGTGAACGGCCAGGCGTCCGCGGCGGCCGCCCGCTGCTGCTGGGTCTCCCGGATCAGCGCCTCCACGCCCGCCTCGTCCAGTTGGAAACGCCCGCGCAATTGGGACTTGATCAGGGCGCGCTCTTCCGCAGTGAAG